>JAPKBO010000233.1 GCA_028823395.1 Planctomycetota bacterium
CCGGTGCGGGTCGCACGTTCGCTGCGCGTGCCAACTCAATGGCCCGCAACTCACCTGGATTCCGAGCCGCTTCCTCTGCTGCGCGCTTGTCACGCTCTTCGAGTTCCTTGGCCTTCTTGCGCCTCTGATCTGAGGTCAGGGCTGAAAGCATCATGGTCATGCGTCGGCCCGCCATGCGCGCCGGCACTTCGATCTTGGAGAGATCCTCGAGGTTTGAAGACACGCGGCGCATGACGTCATAGCCGTGCTCGGGGTGCGCCATCTGCCGACCTCGGAAGATGCAGACAACCTGGACCTTGTGGCCTTCCTCTAGGAACTTGCGACCATCCGTTAGACGGTAGGAGAGGTCGTGGTCGGAGATGGCAGGGCGCACGCGCATTTCCTTGAGCCCGGTGCTTCCTTTCTTGCCGCTCCCGCCTTTGCGGTCCTTCTTGCGCTGCTGATACTTGAACTTACCGAAGTCCATGATCTTGCAGACAGGTGGTCGTGCGTTGGGAGAAACCTCGACAAGGTCGAGGCCCGCATCTTGGGCGAGACGCTTCGCGTCATTCGTAGCCACAACTCCGTGCTGTGCACCCTTCTCGTCAATCAGACGAACTTCGGGGACGCGGATGCGATGATTTAAGCGGTAGTCCTGAGTGGCCACTCTGCTCCTTGTGTCTTGGGTTTAGGAATATAATCGGGCTGGAGGCCGGTTTGGGCCCGGGAACAGTGAGGGGTAACCTCAGAGGCACCCCCACAGATCCGTGGGCTCAGCAAAGAAGAATAGGGCAGGTGGCCCGATCGCGCCATAGAGAGAGCGTCCACGCGAAACATCAGGATCCTGCCGGAGCAGGGTTTTCCGCTACTCCGTGTTCGCTTTCCCCGGCTGTCACCGTAGTTGTGTTGCGAACATAAACGTCCGCCAACTGCTCCGCGCTGACTCCCGCGGGGGCATCACACAAGACGTCGGTAGCTGTCAGGGTCTTGGGGAAGGCCACCACATCTCGGATGGAGTCCAACCCAAGGGTCAGGGCCACGATCCGATCGAGCCCCACCGCGAACCCACCGTGGGGCGGCGGGCCGTACTCCAGGGCCTCCAATAGGAAGCCAAATTTCTCTTGTTGCTGCTCGGCGTCGATGCCCAGGAGTTCGAACACGCGCTGTTGCACCTCCTGGCGGTGAATTCGAATCGATCCCGAGCCCAACTCCCAACCGTTCAGGACTAGGTCGTAGGCGCGAGAATTCATGCTGCCGGGGTCGGCCTTCATGTCCCAATCCTCAGGCGCTGTAAACGGATGGTGTGACGAGGTCCATCCACCGGTCTGCTCGTCACGCTCAAACATCGGGAACGAAGTCACCCAGAGGAATCGATACGGCCCTGCGGGGATGAGGTCCAACTGGCGGGCCACGGAAACGCGTAGGTCCCCCAAGACGCGCCAAACGACGTCCTCGCTGTCCGCGCAGAAGAGTAGGAGATCGCCTTCCGAAGCCCCCATCCGGCTCAGTAGCGAAGCCCCCACATCCCCTTCCACGAAACGTGCCAGGGGACCAGCGCCGCCACCTTCCAGCCCGGGCTTCCACCAGGCGAGCCCTTTAGCTCCGAGTTCCTTGGCCTGTTTCTCTAGAGGCTTCATCTGACCACGCGAGATTCTCTCGCCACCGCCGGGCACACGGATCGCCATCACGCGGCCGCCGTTGTCCAGGGCCGATTGGAAGACGCCGAACTCGCAGTTCGGCACCCAGTCGGCCAGGTCCACGAGTTCCATCTCAAAACGCAGGTCGGGCTTATCGCTCCCGAAACGATTCATCGCCTCGCACCAGGTCAAACGTGGAAACGGCAGCTCGATTTCCATGTCCATGGCCTCACGGAAAGTGTCCCCGAGGACGCCTTCCCAAGTCGCGAACACGTCCTCTTCTTCCACGAAGGACATCTCCATGTCCAGTTGGGTGAATTCGGGTTGACGGTCGGCGCGCAGATCTTCATCCCGGAAGCAACGCGCTACCTGGAAATAGCGATCCATGCCGGAGATCATCAGCAACTGCTTGAATATCTGAGGAGATTGGGGCAGCGCATACCATTGGCCCGGATGCACGCGCGAGGGCACGAGGTAATCACGCGCGCCCTCCGGAGTGGCCTTGGTCAGGATGGGCGTCTCGATTTCGCAGAAGTCTCGGGCCAGGAACGCGTTGCGCATGGCGGCGATGAATCGTGAGCGGTGCATGAGCTTGCGCTGCATATCCGGTCGACGCAGATCGAGGTAGCGATAGCGCAGACGTAGCTCCACAGCCGTGTCCAGATCCTCGATGATTTCAAAAGGCGGAACCTTCGAGGGCGCAAGGCGCTCGATCGACTCAGCAATGACCTCGATTTCGCCGGTGGGGTGTTCGGGGTTCGTATCTTTGGGCCCGCGCAGGCCGACCTTGCCCCGGATGCAGAGGCAATCCTCGGGCGACACGTGCAGATCCCCCACAACCTCCTCGGGCAGAACAACCTGCAGCCGCGAATAGCGGTCGCGCAGCTCTATGAAGTAGATCCCCCCCAGGTTACGCCGGGCGTGGACCCAGCCGTTGAGGATTACTTCGGTGCCTTCGTCTGCCGACGAGAGGGCGCCACAGTGGTGGGTGCGCTGCCAGTCACTCATGATGGACGCAGCATAGCCTTGTTGCCCACTCTGGGCGAGAAGGAGGTGCTCAAGCCCGCCGCGAGCGGCCTGCGACCAACTTGCGCATGAGAGCCCGGCGTAGGGCAGCTTCGGCTCGCAGGAAATCGAAAGGTTCCCCGTCCGCCTGGGCCTTGCCTGCGCGCAAACGATCCCGCGCCCGCTCGGCAGCGCCTGCGGCCCGCTCCACGTCGATGTCACTGGCCGGCTCGGAGGCCTCGGTCACAACGCGCACAGTATTGTCACGCACCTCAGCGAAGCCACCAGAGATGAACATCTCTTGCCGCTTGCCATCCGAATCGAAGGCCAATTGACCCGCATCCAAAGCAGCCACCATGGGTGCGTGGTTCGGCAAAACTCCCATGCCGCCGTCCAAGGCGGGGAAGGTCACCATGGATGCAGTGGTGTCGATCACGATGTTCTCGGGGGTGATCACCCGCAAGGTCAGCGCGTCCGCCATCAGCTCTTCATACCTTTCGCTTTCTCAATGGCCGCCTCAATGCTGGCGACCATGTAGAAGGCGTCTTCAGGAAGGCTGTCGTGCTCGCCAGCCAAGATCTCCTGGAAGGAGCGTACGGTGTCCTCGCGGGGCACGAACACGCCAGGCATGCCCGTGAACTGCTCAGCCACGAAGAATGGCTGGGCCAGGAATTTCTGGATGCGTCGCGCACGGTGCACAACCAACCGGTCCTCCTCGGAGAGCTCCTCGACGCCGAGGATCGCGATGATGTCCTTGAGGTCCGCGTAGCGCTGCAGGGTCTGCTGCACCTGGCGGGCCACCGCGTAGTGGTCATCGCCCACAACCTGCGGGTCGAGCATGCGTGAGGTGGACTTGAGCGGGTCCACGGCAGGGTAGATACCCAGCTCGGAGATGGAGCGGTCCAGGATAATGGTCGAGTCCAGGTGCGCGAAGGTGGCCACCGGAGCGGGATCGGTGATGTCGTCCGCAGGCACGTACACGGCCTGCATGGAGGTCACCGAACCATCCTTGGTGGAGGTAATGCGCTCTTGCAGGGCGCCCATCTCGCTGGCCATGGTGGGCTGATAACCCACAGCAGAAGGCATGCGGCCCAAGAGGGCGGAGACCTCGGAGCCGGCCTGTACGAAACGGAAAATGTTGTCCACGAAGAGCAGTACGTCCTGCCCGAGTTCTTCCCGGAAGTACTCGGCCATGGTCAGCCCGGTAAGGGCCACACGCAGGCGGGATCCGGGGGGCTCGTTCATCTGCCCGAAGACCAGCACGGCGTTGTCGATCACCGCCGCGGTGTCGCCTTCGGGGGTCTTGTACTCGGCTTCGCTCATCTCGATCCAAAGGTCGTTGCCCTCACGGGTACGCTCCCCGACACCGGCGAATACGCTGAAACCACCCTTCTCAACCGCGGTGATTCGGATCAGTTCCTGAATCAGCACAGTCTTGCCCACGCCGGCTCCACCGAAGAGGCCGATCTTGCCACCCTTGGCAAAGGGGCAGAGCAGGTCGACGACCTTGATGCCTGTTTCAAACACCTCAGATACAGCCTCTTGCTCGTGGAAGGCAGGAGCAGAGCGGTGAATGGGCCAGCGCACTCCGTCCTCCATCTCGCCCTTGCTCAGGGTGTCGAGGGGTTCCCCCAAGAGGTTGAAGATCCGACCCTTCGTACGCGGCCCCACGGGGACCGAGATGGGGCCACCCGTATCCCTGGCTTCCATTCCGCGGCGACAGCCGTCGGTGGAGGCCATGGAAATGCAGCGCGCCACATCATTACCCAGGTGCTGGGCCACCTCGAGAGTCACGGCGATGTCGCGTTCGGCATCGGAGATCTCAACGGCATTGAAAATGGCGGGCAGCTCGCCAGGGGCGAAGCGGACGTCGACCACGGGGCCGAAGATTTGTGCGACAGAACCTACGTTGGTGCTGGTCATGACTCTTGATGCGAAGTGCTGGTTACGGAGGGAGGCTGGGCTACTTGACGGCTTCGGCGCCACCGACAATGTCGAGTAGCTCCTTGGTAATTTTCTCTTGGCGGCGACGGTTATAGATACCGCGCAACTCGG
>JAPKBO010000234.1 GCA_028823395.1 Planctomycetota bacterium
CCCTCGCGCAGGACCCTATTGGGCATCCTCGCAGGAGGCGCCGGCTTGACGGCCAGTGCAACCGCCAAGCGCGCCCTAGCTGTACCCCGTCTGGGCGGCAAGTCCGGTGCTAAGGGTGCACCCGCCACATGGGTGCTGGACGCTGTCGAAACCGCTAACAGCTTTGGTGATGGGGCGACGATCCCCTTCTTTGAGTATCAGGCCTTGGGTGGCGGGCAGACGCGCGGATCCCTGCCGTATGCGGAAGCCACCGAGGGAGTGACCATGACGATTACGGTCACCAACTCGTTGTCAGTCTCCATTCGCCCGGCCGTGATCGGAGTGGCCCGTGGCCCTTGGATTCGCGCCGGACAGACAGATTCATTCACGTTTGCCATGCCGCCGGCTGGAACCTGGCTGATCTCCACAGCGCAAGGATCCCAGGGGAGCGGAGCTGGATCTCGCCAGGGAACTGTGGCGGAACGACCGACCACGGGCCTCGGGGGGACGCTTGTTTCGCGCCCTGCCAGCGGCAACCAGGTGCTCTACGACGGCGGACCTAGCTACGACCGCGAGTACGTTGTGCTCTTTGACGATGCGGATGATCGCTGGAATGCTATTCAGAATGATCCCCGTGCGAAGCTCGCAGGTCCTTACGAGCCCAACTACTTCCGTGTCAATGGATTGACCTTCCCCGCTACCTTCGGCGACATGGACACTCTCATCTCGGCGATGGTGGGTGAGCGGGTCTTGATCCGGATGGGAAACCTCGGTGGCGTCCGACAGTCGGTACATTTGCATGGCTTCCACAGTGACGTGGCTGCTCGCAACAACGTTCCCGAGGTCCACCTCGGACCCAAGGACACCATTCCGGTTCCTTCTGGGACCACGACCGACATCATCACGACGGTGAATCAGCAGGGCATGTTCCCCTTCCACCCCCACGATGCCACGGCGATCACAGCCAATGGCACCTACCCTTTCGGTCAGCTGATGCTGGTCGTCGTCAATTAGGAGGCGCATTCAATGGCTGGTCTAGGCGGAAACGTTGGCTCAAACTTGTACCTGCGTGCTCAGATGGTTGGCAGTCAAATGATTGCTGGGCAAGCGATTACGCCTTGGTTCTTCACCGACACTACGACGGGAACAGGGTATGGATTTGGTGGTGACCGATCCTTCCCGGGCGCGGTCCTTGAGTTCATCGAGGGGCAGCCGAGCACGCTGACCTTTGACAACTTCAGCATGCAGGATCACACGGTCCATTTGCACGGTCTTGACACGGACATGGCCAATGATGGTGTGCCGATGACGTCCTTTGCCGTGGGGGGCATGCAGAGCTTCACCTATCAGTTCATCGCTCCTCGGGCTGGCACGTACATGTACCACTGCCACGTGGATACGGTGCTGCACCTTGCACGAGGCATGCACGGTACCGTCATCGTACGGCCGCCCGATGCGTCGACTAGCGTGGCCTGGGTTGGCGGTCCGAGTTTCGATGAGGAGGTCTTGTGGCACCTGTCCACCTACCAACTCGACTTTGCGAACCTCAACAGCCCGGGGTCGGCGACGGTCCGCATGAAGCCTGACGCCTTCTTGCTCAACGGGCTTGAAACTCCCGCAGCCCGCAACGACGTGTGTAGTCGAATCGTCTTCGGTTCTGGCCAGACGGCCTATCTACGCGTGACTAATACTTCATTCCAGTGGGCGCGGGTTCGTCTTGGTGGGCACGCCTTCCAGGTCGTGGCTTCCGATGGATACCCCATGGCCAAGTCTTACACCACCAATGAGATTGAGTTGGGGCCAGGTGAGCGCTACGACCTCCTGCTACAAGGGTTCCCGGTGGGGGACTTCCCGGGCCGGATCGACTACCTCAACGGAACGGGTGGTGTTATCGGTACCGTGAAGACGCGCATCGTCGTCACCTGATCCGTCACACAGGCCGCAGGCTAAGGACCCCTACAGAGTCCGCCCTTCCTCAGGAGGGTGGGCTCTCTGCTTCCTCAGCCCAGACGCGGCGGGCGTTGTCGATGTCCTGCCTGCGACCGCCCAAGTCCGATCCACGGCGAACCACCATAAAGCGCGCGGCTTGTCGCGCTCCGATCTCCGCTTCGACACCGACCGCAGCGAGTTGCTGCACTTGGTCTCGTAGAGCGCGCATGTAATCGCGTTCGGCCGCTAAGGCTTCGAGAATGGCCTCGCGACCCTCCAGGATGGACTCGTGAGCTGGGACGATGCGTTCGATCCCTTCCTCGATTGTCCAAGTGGTCAGTGTCTCAATGGCTCGTTCAAACTCCCGCGGCTGCCATCGGCAGTAGGGCATCCCGGGAGTGACAAGGTAGTCCGCGCTCAGGAGGGTCTTGAGGGCTGGAATCCAGACGACGGATGTGCAGTTCGAATGGCCCGGCAAGAAGCGCTGTTCGATTTCAAGATCTCCCACCTTCAGGTGCAGGACATCGTCGAACGTCAAATCCGGCTCCGGATAACGGAACCCCTCCACGGGATCGCCGAGCCTCTCATCAAACTTGGCCTTGGCGGCCAGGATGCGTTCGCGGGGGGTGGCTCCCTTCTCCGCAGCAACCTTCGGGAAGGTGACGGTAGCGCCAGGGAATTCCATCCAGCCACGCATGTGGTCGTGGTGGGCGTGGGTCAGAAGGACATGGCTGAATTGGCGTTCACTGCTTGCCCCGCTGCCCTTCTCAAGATGCTGACGCAAGGCATGCACCTCGCTGGTGGCGAGCCCGGGGTCCACCACGCAGGCCTGGTTGCCGTTGAAGAGGCCTATGGAGTTGTAGGCCCAGGTCGCGGAGCGCAGCACAACGAGGGGGTCGTCGTCGCTGCCCTTTAGGAGGAAGTGTGATCTGGCTTTCATGAATCGAAATGCACTTTTCCGGTGGATGGAAGGGGCTCGTCCTCGTCTTGCTCCTCAGGCCAGACCCATGTGGCTCGCACTGCGTCTACGACGAGGGATTTGATACGCGTTGGGTCGATAGAACTGGGCGCCAGCCAGGGGCCAGCGTGCTCTATGTAATCCGGCAGACCCTCTAGGCCAAACCATAACTCAGGCGAGGCTCCCTTGAGGCTTTGGAAACGCCAGGTCACCTTGGCTGCCTCGTCCGTGCCTTCCACTGCATTGAGCTCCCGCGTCAGGGCCTCTAGGTCCGGCCTCGGCTGAGGCGTTTCCGTCACCATATCGAAGAACGAACGGGTCCCGATCAGGAATCGGCAGGTCGTTCCCGATTCGCCCGGGCCGAGTACCAACTGGCGATCGGCTAGGTGGGCGCCCCAGAGGGCATGGCGCCCCGGGTCGAAGCAGTGTGGGTTCGGTTCCCGTGAGGATTCCGCACCCATGGGGGCCGTGCGCACGACGTAGTCCAGATGGATCAGGTCATCTAGCGCTGCCTGCTGCAGGTCGACTTGATCGGCACGTAGCGCTTCCAATGGCCCTTGCACTAGAGATTCGTATGGAGCTAGGTCTCCACCAAGGATTCCTGGTAGAGCAGCGAGAGCATGCTCGGTCGCCAGCTGGCGCCGCTCTCGATCGGGGAGTCCTTGCAGCTCCAACCGGTGTGGTGAGCGGTCTTGATCGCCAAATGCAGTCAGGATCGAATCGAGTACGAACGCCTCTTCACTCGGGCACCGGAATAGGTCCCCGGCGGCAGCCGCATCCAGGAGCCTCGGCGCGTTGGCCAGAGCCTGGTTAGGATGCAGGATGGTAAACATGGAGAGCACCCCATCGGTGTCGAAGTGGTTGTTGACCAGGGCTGTGCAACCTTCTGTTAGGCGCTCGCGCTCTTCAGTGGGGAGTTCTGCGAAGGCCAGCGCGATACCCGTGGAGAGGTCTCGTTTGAGTGCGAGGGGGGTCTTGTTTCCCGGCCAATGGGACAGGTTCAGGCCCGGTGCGCCGAACGCGCCGTCCACGGAAAGGACAGGCTCCAAAGGGGCCTCGGTCAGGATGCGAACGGGTAGGCTCACGAGGATCTCAGAGGGGCCGGGGGGCTCCGTCCTCATCGCCGTTTCCTTCACCGTCACCCTTCTCCCGCTCCAGCTTGCGCTTGAGCTTTCGAATGTTGTCCGCGCTGTCGCGTTTGGCGATCTCCACCAGGCCCTGCTCTCCTTCGTCCAGGTCTCCTGACTCCAGCTGCGCCACGGCCAGTGCGTTGGACTTCTCATACAGCTCCATCGCCGTCCCGTAGTCACGCTCCAGGTAGTAGTGCAATACCACGGCCTGGTCGTTGTAGAGATGGGGGCTATCGGGAGCTAGCTCGAGGGCGCTTCCATAGGCTTCCAGTGCGCGCTCGAACAGCCTTTGGGCCTCGGTCGCATCGCCCTTCTTGTCGCGTGCCCGCAGATAAGCGCCGCCATCACGGCTGAATAGGCCAAGGTCGTTCCAGTACTTTGATTTGGTGCTGTCGATCTTGCACAAGATCTCGCCCAGGAAGGCGGCCTCAAGGTTGAGGGCCGGCTTCATTCCCAGCGGCGGCTGACCCTGCTCGGCGCACTTGCCTTGAGTGTAGGCGATTACGTTTCGATAGAGATCGGGGTTGGAGTTCACCATGCCCACCAGATCATCGGGGTTGCGGGTCCAATGTTCCCGCCATGCCTTGGAGGCCCCCGCGTAGTCAGCGCGATGGTAGCGCGTCATCCCGATGTAGAAGTAGCTGTTCATGTAGGCCGGCCACTTTTTCACGGCGCTA
>JAPKBO010000235.1 GCA_028823395.1 Planctomycetota bacterium
GTGCCGGGTGTGGTCGTTCATCCCCAACCGGCGGGGGGCCGCCCGCCGCGTGCCCACCGCCACTTCAAAATTAATTGTTGAGTTGCGGGTTGGTGAAGTAGATCACCAACCAAGGTGTGCCCGCCTGTGGCGTGCCCACCGCAACACCGTGTGCCCGCCGCAGCGTGCCCACATTCGCAACGGTTGCGGGTTGGCGAGATAATCGCCAACCGAGGTGTGCCCGCCCATGGCGTGCCCACCGCAACGAGTTTACGAATATCAAAGCCGCGGGTTAGAGATATCACTCCCTAACCAAGGTGTGCCCGCCTATGGCGTGCCCACCGCAACTTATTTGTCTGGTTAACCAGATGCGGGTTAGAGCCGGTCGCTCTCTAACCAAGGTGTGCCCGCCTATGGCGTGCCCACCGCAACTGATGGTATGTGCACCTGTGGTGCATTTACCATAACCAGGTCGTTCAGGGCTGGGCCCTGCACGACGCAAATGTGTGCGCTTTCAGCGCCCACATTATGTAACACGGAAGTTCCGTGTTATTCGGTTAGTGTGAATCATGTACTGATTCCCACAGACCATCCCCTGACGTTAGGCTCCAGTATTCCTGGGTGCCTTGACGTCAATGAGCTTGCGAATGGAGGTGAAGCTCCAGTGACGCCAGCTTACTTTCGGTCGAAAGTGGGCGAACCGACCGTTTTGTAATATGCTCGCGTGCGCGGTAAAAGAAGAGTTTCTTTCGCGCCCGCAAGTTCCAACGGGACTACGTACGTAGCACCAGGTTGGAACTTCCTGGAAAGCATATCGCACGTGACGTTGCTTACGCCTGGTACGTGCTCGGCAATGTGTGGTGCGTAACAAGCGTACGCCACGTCCAATGCCATCTCGCGGGCCACGATCCCTGTGCCGTGGCCCGTCGTCTTTAGCTTTAACGTGATAGTTAAAGCGGCGACACTGTCGCTGCGGACTTTGAGTACCGCCCGCGACTGGCACCACTGAGTGTGCCAGGCGCGCAGTGCCACGAGAGCAGCCAGTGATTCTACTGTCTGCTGGCACGCCGAGCTGCCAACTTCGATGTGAAGAAGTTGGCACTCCTCCGCGGAGAGCGGTGATGCAAACCAATCGGTGAAGACACCGTTGATGCTCAGCGTGCCTCCGAGGCCCCATGGGCTTGCATCGAGGCAAACCTCGACCGCCGTGCCTCGTCCTAAGTGCGTATCCAAGTCGTACGACCTGGAGAAACTCCCTTGGGAGCCGCTTAGGAGCGCGGAAATCCAGCGAAGGGCGCTGGAAATCTGCTTCGTCCATATGCTGTGCGCCGGCGCATTTGACTGCACCGTCGCTTTCAACGCAGCATAGAACTCCAACAGGAAAGGCCGCATGACGTACACTAAGGACGCCATGTGGGTCAGCTTTCCAACGTACGACCGTAGGTCCTTGTACGAAATCAGGTTGGAGCTGGCGAACTTGTCCGTGGCCGCCTGCACATCCTGGACTATACTGGGCTTGATCTCCACACGGATCCCAGTAATTAGCCCATCCGTGCGGATGGGCTCCAGATTGGCAGATGTCCAGGTGACGGACTCCCCCCTGACCGCCTTCGCCAAGGACAGGGGGAGGCCAAAGGCCGACCACAGTGACAGTGTAACCCCAAAGGTGAGGTCGCGAGCCTCTTTGGGAGCCACTGTGACCACGATTGGGTCGTCCACATAAGTGGAAATGCGGGCCGTTTCCGTACCTATGACTGCCTGGGTCATACGTGTTAGAAAGGCCGCCACCCTGCACCACGTGAGCGGTGCGCCGCGCGATCCTTGCGTGGTACGCAAGAACAAGTAATACGTGCCACGGAACTTCACTACGAAGAACCGTCGCTCGTTCGGCGCATTCGGGATAATAAAGAACGCGTCTTTGAAATCCGCGATGAGGAATTCCAGCTCTGCTGGAACTCCAGGGTTCGCCGCTCGATGTGCTGCCAACAGGTCTAACCCGTCGTAGACGACATCGAGCACGCGCGGAAGAAGGGTTCGTTCGAACCTTCTCGTAGCCGCGCTGACGGATGACCGCTTTGAATCGATGACGATTCGGTAGCGGACGACACCGTTCCTGATCCGTTCTATGACGCCGATGCGGGACAACACCGCTTCTGCGCCAAGATGCTTGACCAGGTCCTCGTACGCTTGGAATTGCGTAACAAATCCAGCGTCTGTGAGACGCTGCATTTCGAGGGCGACGTCCTCGTTGTCTTCCACACCAGCGTAGTTCGTAAACGCTGATTCCGTGCAGAGATCCTCTGCATTCATGGACTGTGGATCCTCTTCCTCCGAATATGTGGGAAAAATCCCACAATCTTCTATCGGTTGAAGCAGGCCAGCCGGCGCTCCTTCTCGGAGCCACCTGACAACGGCTGTGTCTGGATCCATGGACGCTGTCCTCCATAACTCCAGGAGGTCCACGTCGACAGGCGTGCAGACATCGCTCAGAGAGCGAGTGGGCGAGAAGTTCGGGACTCTCGGCCCAAGTGCGGAGCGGATAGCCTGTGCCGCAGCTTGTGCGACTTCCGCCCCGACTGAAGTGCAATCTTTGAGCCCTATCGTCGATAGAACAGACTGCAATGTGGACGATGAGCGAAGTGTGCTGCGCAGTGCGATAAAGAGCAGAGATCCTGCTTCTCGCACAATCGGCAGGCGGCTCATCGTGCTGGCTAGTTGGCGAAGTCCGCCAATCGGCTGCACCGCTGTTCTTGCATCCGTGGACTCCTGCGATTCCTGACGCTCCGACCAGTGCAGCTCTTGCAGTGGCGGGCGGAGGAAGTGGCCCGAGTACTGCGACCACGTGTTCCACCTCCCACGCTTCTGAAACGGCTTCACCGGTTGTGACACTATTGTCTCGACCGGTGACGTTGCAGAAGACGATGATAATGGCGGCAGCGGCAGCGAACGCTGCGGCGCAATTTGACGGGCCACTGGTGAAATATCCGTCGTTATGGGCTGACGGGCCACTGGTGAAATATCCGTCCTTATGGGCTGACCCCAAGGCTCGACCCCATGCACACTCGTGACTTTGCACGCAGGTATGGTCGAGACTGAAATTGGCGGCTGACGGGCCACTGGAGAAATATCCGTCATTATGGGCTGTCCCCACGGCTCGACCCCATGCACACTCGTGACTTCGCACGCAGGTATGGTCGAGACCGCAATTGGCGCCGAATGGCGCATAGGTATTAACTCGTATCCATAAGTGGCTAAGCCAGTTCTGGATAGAGGCGGCTGCGGCGATGGAAGTGGCGTCTCTAGTCACCACTTGCCCTTGCCCTTGCCCTTTCCTTTCCCATTCTGATGATGGGAATTCTTCATAAGGGTCTTGACCGCCTTCTGATCTTTCGTGCATGCCTGCGGAAAGTTGGAGCCATGATCTCCAGAGAGGCATCGCGAGCATTGGTGCATCTTTCCAGTGGCCGCACAGACGAAGCTGTTCGGCAGCACTTGCTGGCAATGCCCATTTTGAAAGCCACCGCAAAGCGGCTTGCCTTTCATGTTGGTCCCTAGCGAACCATCTGGAGAGGCGTGCATCTGCGACCGTTGCTTGACGGCCTTGACCTTCTGCTGCCCGCGCTGCTGTCCAGGTTGTGCTCGCGGCGGCGGTTCTGGCCGCCGTTGTGCGACATGTGGAGGCGCGGTTCCGAGAAGGCGTGAACTGCTCAACCCCACATCTCCCCCCAACATACTGTCGAGGGATGCAATGTGAGTGAGGACCAGCTGGGCTGGTCGTTCGAACTCGCGCGTCCACCACTTGGACGAGCCCTCCGAGATCGCCATGGAAAACACTGTATCCCATGGCCGCTTCGGCTGGAAGCTGGAGTGGGCGGCTTGTTCGACAGCCTCCACATGCGCCATGGACGCATCCTGATGCAACTCGTGCATGTATTCTTGACGACACCTGACATCTGTTTGATACAACAGATGCCAGACTTTTGGGCCGTAAGCGGCAGCTAGCTCCCTGATGTGGTCTTTGTAATCGGCAATCTTGTTGCGCGATACAATATCCAACATCAGCAGGCCGGTCGCTAAGACATCGAAGCATTCTTCCCACTGTCCGTAGGACGGTGGGCCGAATAGCTCTGCCTCGATGAAGGACCCATCCCTCGTCATGAGAAGACCCTTCATGGAATTCTTCTTCTGGATGCGAACCCCATGTGGCCCCCATACGCCGAAGTCGGCGAAAGGGGGGCGATGTGTAGCGACAACATGCGCCAATGCAGTCAACTGCTCTGGCGTGCAGGCCACATCGGGGTGAGGCTTCCGCCCCACAATGTCCTTGTACCGCTTGAGCATCTTGTTCTGCTCCTCGTGCGGCACGTACGTGACCTCGTCGGAGCATTTCTGGTCCAGGATGTACGCAATCTTCACCGTCGGCAGATTCACTACCGTCGGTGTGCTTGAGATTAGAGGCCCGCCGTGCGTGTGCATCGCGAGCGATGGCTGCAACGGCGGGGCCCCAGCGGAGAAAGCAGCAGCTATGGCTGCAGCATGTGGATCCAGCGGCAAGAGCGGCGGGATCGCGTTCTGGCTGACACCAGGAGCAGGGCCACGCGTGCGTCCAAGCGGATCTGCCCCAATTGGCGTAATCGGCGCAGGAGCGCGATTGGGCAACGGTGTGCCAGGAGCCTCCGATGGAGGCGGCG
>JAPKBO010000236.1 GCA_028823395.1 Planctomycetota bacterium
CACCGAACTCCCGGTGAGGTTATTCCGCGTCGCTTCCTTGAGGCTATCGACCCTGAGCCCTATGCGCCTGGGACGAGCGGCCGTCTGGAGCTGGCGGAGGATCTCTTGCGTGCGGACAATCCCCTCACGGCACGCGTGATCACCAACCGCATCTGGCATCACCTCTTCGGCCAGGGGCTCGTGACGACACCGGATAACTTTGGGCGCCTGGGTACACAACCCTCCCATCCTGAACTGTTGGACTACCTCTCATGGCGCATGGTTGAGAGCGGATGGTCCATCAAGGAGATGGTTCGCTTCCTCGTCAGTTCCAAGACATGGCAGTTGAGCTCAGTGGCTTCATCGCTCGCTTCGACGTCGGATCCGGCGAACAGGTGGCTCTCCCACGCGAATATTCGACGCTTGGATGCCGAGGCGATTAGGGATTCACTTTTCGTGGCCGCCGAGCGTTTGGACAAGCGCATGTTCGGACCTGGCTTCGGGGCGAATAGCGCCACACCCCGGCGCAGTATCTACGTGCTGTCGCGGCGCAACGGAATGGACGCATTCCTACAGAGTTTCGACTCCCCCGTGCCGTTTGCGCCGGTGGGGGCGCGTCAGGTGACCAATGTCCCCGCCCAGGCTCTGACCTTGTTGAACGATCCTCTCGTGGGAGATCTGGCCGCGCGCTGGGGCGCAAGTATGCGTTCCAACGGCAAAGGTGCGCATGAGGCTGAGACGTTCGCCCACATGTTTGAGGCTGTCACGGGGCGGGAGCCGGGAGCGGAGGAGCTTGTGGCCCTTTGCGCGTACGCGGACAAGTGTCGCTCTGTAGTACAGGAAGACCGCAAGCGCCGACAAGGGCTCGAGGCGGTTCTCGCAAGCCATTCGGGTGTGCTGGAATCCATCCTGGCCCCGGTGCGCCGGCACCTTGTGAATAGCCACGAGGGCGAAGAGGTCAAGGGTGGTCCCACCCCTTTCGCACGGTGGAACTTCCGCGATGGATTAGAGGACACGGTTGGCGGCCTCCACGGTCAACTACAGGGGACAGCGCGGCTTGAAGGGGGAGGGCTGCGCCTTGACGGCGGCGGGTACGTTTCGACTCCCGCCCTCGCGACGGATGTCGGAGAGAAAACCTTAGAGGTCTGGGTGCAACTTTCAGATCTCAACCAGCGCGGTGGAGGCGTACTGACGGTGCAGGACCTCGGCGGTGGCGTCTTTGACTCGATCGTTTACGGAGAGCACGGGGCCGGACTCTGGATCGCCGGGTCAGACTCGTTCCATCGCACCCTGAGCTTTGGTGCGGAAGTGGAGTCCGCTTCTGCTCCCGAGATGGTTCACCTCGCCATCGCTTACGATGTGGATGGCCTCATACGGTGCTACAGGAACGGGGCGCCTTATGGGACCCCCTACATGAAGGGCGGGCGGGCGAGCTTCAAGGCGGGCGAGAGCCAGGTGCTCTTTGGTCTGCGCCATGGTGCACCTTCTGCGGGCAGGTTGCTGAAAGGCACTCTTTTTGAAGCGCGGCTGCACCTCAGGGCCTTGTCCGCGGAGGAGGTGGCCGCCTCGGCTTCCCCGAGCGACTTTGTGGCGCGCGCTGAGGTGTTGGCGGCATTGGATCCGGAGGGTAGGGCGGCAGCCCTCAAGTTGGAGGCGGCGATCGAGACTGCCCGTCTAGGCCTAGAACATTTGGGGCCGCCCGTTCATGAAGACGAGTCCTGGGCTCGTGTGGCTCACGCTCTGTACAACCTGAAAGAGTTTCTCTACTTGAGGTAGCTGGCTATGGGTTATCCAAATTTCTCACGGCGCGAACTCCTGCGTCAGACATCCAACGGCTTCGGCTTGCTGGCCTTGAAAGGGCTTATGGCCGAGGGTGGCTTTGCGGGCCTAGCGGATGATTCGCCCTTGGCCCACCATCTCCCGCGGGCGAAGCACGTGATCTTTTGCTTCATGTCCGGTGGGGTTTCCCAGGTCGATTCCTTCGATCCCAAGCCTGCGCTGGAGGGCCTGCACGGCAAGCCCATGCCCGTCAAGGTGGAGCGCACCCAGTTCAATCAGAATGGCAACGTGATGGCTTCGCCCTTCACCTTTCGCCGCTGCGGCCAGAGCGGGATCCCGGTCAGTTCCATGTTCCCCGAGATCGGGAGCGTCGTCGACGAGCTTGCCGTCGTGCGTTCCATGACAAGCTCTGTGAACGAGCACGCTCAAGGTAACTATCTCATGCACACGGGATTCCCGTTCATGGGGCATCCGAGTGCGGGTGCATGGATGAATTACGGGCTGGGCAGCGAGAACGAGAACCTTCCGGGTTTTGTTGTGCTGCAGTCTGGGGGTGCGGTGACTCCCCATGGTGGTGTGGGCCTGTTCAACAGCGGCTTCTTGCCGGCCCACCACCAGGCCTCAATTGTGAGCGCGGACCGCAGCCCCGCCGTACGCAACATTGCCCCCGCGCTCGCGGAGGGCGACCAGCTGCGTCACTTGGATCTTATCGGCCGTCTTGATCGTCGCTTCGCCAAGGGCGTCGAGAATCCGCAACTTGACGCGGCTATCCGCAATTACGAAACAGCTTATCGGATGCAAGCCGCAGTACCGGAGGTGTGTGACGTGTCTGGGGAGAGCGCTGCGACGCGCAAACTCTATGGCTTAGATGCTAGGGAGCCGACGAAGGCTGCCTATGCACGCCAGTGCCTCCTCGCACGTCGTCTCGTTGAGCGGGGTGTGCGCTTTATCGAGTTGAGTTGCATCACCCGCAACATTGGCGCGGGGGGTGGACCCAATCCTTGGGATCAGCACGGGGCGCTAAAGGAAGGCCACTCGGCGATGGCCTATCAGGTGGACCAGCCTATCGCCGGTCTCATTAAGGACCTGCGCTCGCGGGGGCTGCTTGATGAAACCCTAATCGTTTGGGCCGGTGAATTCGGTCGCACCCCATTCTCTCAGGGCTCGAATGGGCGGGACCACAATCCGTACGGATTCAGCGTCTTCCTCGCGGGTGGGGGGATTCGTGGAGGGACGGTTTATGGGCAGACCGATGAGTTCGGCTACCACGTGGTGGAGGACCGTTGTGATGTTTACGACTTATGGGCCACGGTCCTGCATCAGCTTGGACTTGATCACAAACGCCTGACCTATCGATACGCGGGCCGGGACGTGCGCTTGACGGACGTTCACGGCACTGTTCTACGCAAGATTTTGGCTTGATGATGGAAGCCCAAACCCACGTGGACTCCTAGTCATGTCGAGCCCGGCGAGGTCTTACCTGATCCAGAATGCGTCGGGGCTGCGTGTGCGACTGTCCTCTCTGGGGGCGGCTCTTGTGGAGGTCTTGGTGCCGGACCGCCGTGGCGAACTGGGGGACGTCTTGAGTCATGCCGCGGGGCAGCGCTACGCCGGGGTTACCGTCGGCCGCGTTGCCAACAGGATTTGCGACGGACGATTTGAACTGGAGGGCCAAGCCTTTCAGTTGACTCGCAATGAAGGCCAGCATCACTTGCACGGCGGTGGGGAGGTGGCGCTGGATAGGCTTGTCTGGGACGTAGACGCTTCTCCCGCAGCTGTCACTTTCGGAACGTGTAGCCCGGATGGGGCGGACGGCTACCCGGGCACGCTAGACGTGCGGGTGAGCTATGAGGTGACGGACAATGACGAGCTGATCATGCGCTACCGTGCGACGACCGACCGGCCGACTCCCGTTAGCTTGACTAACCACGCGTATTGGAACCTGGGGGGCGCTGTGGAGGATCACGATTTGGCGCTGCAGGCCGCCCAGTTCGCACCGACAGGGGAAGACCTGATTCCCACGGGTGCGATCCGCTCCGTTCAAGGGACGCCCCTCGACTTCACCTCCATGAGGAAGTTGGGAACGGAACCGTTCGACCATACCTTTGTTCTGGGTCCTGGAACTCCGGCCGCGACGCTGCGCCATGGGGCCACGGGACGGTGGATGGAGGTTTCTACCACGCAGCCCGCGCTTCAGTTGTTTGTCACCCCGCAGGCCCTCTGCCTGGAGACACAAGGATTTCCAGACGCCGTCAATCACCCTCAGTTCCCATCGATGATCTTGCAGCCTGGCGCTGAATACGTTCAGGAAACGACGCACCGCTTCGGAGTATCTTGAGTACCGTGGCAGCGGTGTCGGAGGCCTTGTCCGTCCGCCAGCTCTGAGCACCACAAGGACACTCCGATGGCACGACCCTACATTCTGAGCGCTGAGCAGATCGAGCAGTTTCGGCGCCTGGGATACGTTCACCTCCCGGGGGTTCTCACAGAGGAGGAGGTCTGCGGGCTTGAGCCCAGCTATGAGCGCTTCATGCGCAATGAGGTGCCAGGGATGGGGCGGGATTTCTGCGACATGAGCGGACCCTATGACCGGCAATTTGAAGACTACGCGCTGGTCAATGCGATGCTGCCCCGGGTCTACATGCCGAACCTCCAGGGGAACGTGTTCGAGGAGGTGTCCAGCGGGATCGCCGGCCAGTTGATCGGGGATGACATCCTCCTGGACTACGATCAGTTTTTGGCGAAGAAGCCTCGGCGCCCGGGCGCTCAGTTTGCATGGCATCAGGATCAGGGTTACTGGCCTGCGGGTACCCCTGACACGCGCACCGTGACGTGTTCATTGGCCATCGATGACTCACTGAAGACCAACGGTTGCCTGCGGTGCATCTCGGGTTCGGGTGTCGCAGGA
>JAPKBO010000237.1 GCA_028823395.1 Planctomycetota bacterium
TCGACTGCCGTGTGGCAATCAGGTGAGGGGTCTCTGTCCCAGGAGGAGTGCTGAGGGTTACCCTCGGATCACGCCTACCGTCGGGAGTCGCTGACTCGCTATGCTTGTCTGCGGGCCACCAATCAGCCCCACACACAGACCGATGGGATTCATCCAAATAGCGGCCCTGCTCGGGGCGGTATCAAACCCCAGCATCGCGCAGGACAAGCTGGACTTCAGCCAGGATGTCCGTCCGATCCTGTCTGAGTTCTGCTTTACCTGCCACGGTCCGGATCAGGCAAACCGGCAGGCGAATCTGCGACTCGATCTGGCCGAAGGCGCCCTAGGTGAGCGCCGGGGAGGCGCGGTCATCGTGCCCGGCAACCTGCAGGAGAGCGAGCTCGCCTACAGGGTGGCGACCGAAGACGAGAACGACATCATGCCGCCCCTCGAGGCGAAGAATCCGATGTCGGCAAAACAGATCGAGATCCTGCGCCGCTGGATCGGCGAGGGCGCGGCCTATGCGAGTCACTGGGCTTTCGCGTCGCCTTCCAGGGCCAAGTTGCCAGAGGGGCAAGGCGATCAGGCCCATGCGGTGGACGCCTTCATTCACATGCGCCTCAAAGAAGAGGGTCTCTCGCCTGCCAGTCCTGCCAGCAAGGAAGCTCTCATTCGCCGGGTCACTTTGGACCTGACCGGGCTGCCTCCAACCTTGGTCGAGATCGACGCCTTTCTCGCAGACCAGGATCCGCGCGCCTTCGAGAGACTCGTCGACACGCTCTTGCCCCAGCCGCGGACGGCGGAGAGGCTGGCCCTCGAATGGCTCGACGTTGCCCGCTACGCGGACACCAACGGCTACTCCATCGATGACCACCGGGAGATGTGGGCCTGGCGAGATTGGGTGATTCAGGCCTTCAGCGAGAACAAGCCCTACGATGAGTTCCTAATCGAGCAACTTGCGGGCGACCTGCTGCCGAATGCGACGCCAGGTCAGCGAATCGCCACCGGCTTCCTGCGCAATGCGATGAACACGCACGAGGGTGGGACCATCGAGGAGGAGTATCGTGTGGCCACTATCGTCGACCAGATCGACACGGTCTCCACGGCCTTCATGGGCTTGACCATGAAGTGCGCCCAGTGCCACGATCACAAATACGACCCCATCACGCAGCGTGAGTACTACCAGCTCTTCGATGTGTTCAATCAATCGAGCGTGCGAGGCGAGGGCGCACACAATGGCAATACCGCTCCTACTCTAGCCCTTGGCAAGCAGTGGGGGATGCGCCCGGAGGTCGCCGCGGCGTATGCGCGCCGACAGGCTGACTTGACCTCCTTCCTCGGTCAGCTCTTTGGCGAACAACGCCGGGGGTGGGAAGCGAACCAGGCTTCTGGTGTGGTTACGGCAGGCGCGCCAGTCCCCGAGCAAACGGCCCACGATACCTTCAGCGCGGCGCGACCCCAATGGGTGTGGGCTCCGGAGGTGTCCGCGGACGATAGTCTGCGCGTCATCCACAAGTTCGAGCTGCAAGAGATTCCGAAGGTCGCGCACTTGGCTATCAGCTGCGACAACTCGGCGGTCGTCTTCGTTAATGGGCAGCGGATCGCCAAGGTCGCTCCGTGGACGAAGCCACAGAATGTGAATATCGCCGAGATCCTCGTGGTGGGTGAGAATAGCCTGCGTTTCGACGCCGGTAACGAGGGTGGTCCTGCAGGCCTCTTGGTCGCGCTGGTGGATGGGAGCAACCAAGCGATTTGGGCTACGTCGAAGGCCTGGACCTTCACCCGTACCGTGGAGAGCGCGCTGGGTCTCCCTCGGAGTGGGCAGATGAAAGAGCTTGGGGCCTACGGCTGCGCGCCTTGGGGGCTCTTCGGTCCCGCAACCCCAACCAATGAGATTCTGGCTCTGGGGGAAGATGAGCGCAGCTACGGTCAATGGCGCAGCCTGCTACCGGAGTTCGCGGCAACACTCAGCACCCCGGACAAGACCCTGCTCAATCGGCAGATTGCCGCGGTGCATGGCGAGCATGGCCTGATCGAGCGAGCCCTGCAGGCTCAAGCTCCGAGTGTCATGGTTATGGACACCGGGCAGCCACGCACTACGCATTTGCTCGTGCGCGGACAATACGATCAGCACGGCGATGTGGTTACTGCGGGAGTTCCGCAGCTGCTCAGTGCGCCCGACCAAGAGCCCGTCACCGATCGCCTCGGACTCGCCAACTGGCTGACCGACGCAAAGCATCCTCTAACAGCGCGCGTGACCGTCAATCGCTATTGGCAGATGCTGATAGGGAAGGGCATCGTGGGGACCACCGAGGACTTTGGTTCCCAGGGGGAATGGCCCTCTCACCCGGAGCTATTGGACTGGCTCGCCGTGTCCTTCATAGAGCATGACTGGGATGTGCGTTGGCTGCTGCGAACGATTCTCTTATCAGCCACCTACCAGCAATCTTCAGGCTTCACCAAGGAACTCCTGGAGCGCGACCCAGGCAACCGGCTCTTGGCGCGCAGCAGTCGCTATCGACTGCCCGCGGAATTCCTGCGGGACAGTGCCCTGCAGGTAGCCGGTCTGCTCTCCCGGCGCGTCGGTGGTCCTAGTGTCTACCCTGAACAACCGGATGGGCTTTGGCGGCAAGTCAGCCACTTCGGACACCCGACCTTCTTCTCGGCGCAGGCTTTCTACGCAAGCGTCGGCGTGGATCGGTATCGGCGCAGCATGTACACCTTTTGGAAGAGGACCGCGCCGCCGCCTGGCATGACGGTTTTCGACGCGCCCAGTCGGGAAACCTGCATGGTGCGCCGTGCAAGCACGAACACGCCACTGCAGGCTTTGACCAGTCTCAATGAGCCGCAGTTCGTGGATGCGTCGCGTGCTCTTGCGAATCGGATTTTGGGGAGCCGAGCTGAGCTCGATGGACAGATCGGTCTTGGATTCCGTCTGTGCACCGGCCGGCGTCCGCAGCCGGCGGAGCTCGAGATCCTGCGCTCAGCCTTTAGGCGCAACTACGCGCACTTTCTGGGCAGCCCGGTCCAGGCTAGGGCGCTCACGCATTCTGATTCAGAGGATGCGGCGGTGCTGGCTCGGTCGGCCGCGGCCAGTATGCTTGCCTCGACTCTGCTGAATCTGGACGAGACACTGACGCGGCCTTAATCATGAGCGATTTTCACCAGATGCATAGGACCCTGGGGCGCCGCCGATTTCTGCAGTCTACAGGCGGCGCGCTGGGCGCCCTGGCCTTGGGCAGCTTGCTCGAATCGGAACTTCCGGCATCTACGCCTGCAGGTGGCCGACAAGGGGAGCTCCCGCACTTCCCGCCCACAGCCAAGCGGGTGATCTATCTGTTCCAATCCGGCGGTCCCTCGCACATCGACCTATTCGATTGCAAGCCGGGCATGCAGGCGCTACACGGCAGCGAGCTTCCGGCAAGCGTCAAGGGCACGCAACGGGTCACTGGGATGACCTCCGGCCAGAAGCAGTTCCAGGTCTGCGCGCCCATGCGTCCTTTCTCTCCGCGGGGCGAGTGCGGCACTGTCATCAGCGATTTTGTTCCGCATATGGCCGGCATCGCAGATGACATCGCGGTGATTCGTTCGGTCAATACGGAGGCCATCAATCACGATCCTGGGATCACGTTCATCAATACGGGCTCACAGGTTCCAGGACGGCCGAGTCTGGGTGCTTGGGCGAGCTACGGTCTGGGTAGTGTGAACGAGGACATGCCCGCTTATGCGGTGCTGATTTCCCAGGGCACCGGCAAGAATCCAGGCCAACCCATCTTCTCGCGGCTGTGGGGCAGCGGCTTTCTGCCCACCCAGCATCAAGGGGTGCAGCTGCGCAGCAACGGTGATCCTGTGCTGTACCTGAAGGATGCGGCGGGCATCGATCGGCGGACCCGTCGCCTCATGCTCGACGACCTAGCCGCGCTCAACAAGCTACGCCATGCGGAGGTCCATGACCCAGAGATCGAGACACGCATCGCCCAGTACGAGATGGCCTACCGCATGCAGGCTGCCGTGCCGAAGATCGTCGACCTCAGTGACGAGCCCGAAAGCACCTTTGCGCTCTATGGTGAAGAAGCGCGGCGACCGGGCACCTATGCCTACAACTGCCTCATGGCACGGCGCATGGCCGAGAAGGATGTGCGTTTCATCCAACTCTTCCATCGCGGCTGGGATCAGCACAGGGCCTTGGTGCCCAACCTAACCAGCCAGTGCAAGGACACCGATCAGGCCTCTGCCGGACTGATCACCGATCTCAAGCAGCGCGGTCTGTTGGACGACACGCTTGTGATCTGGGGCGGCGAGTTTGGCCGTAGCGCCTATAGCCAGGGCAAGCTGGGGACTGGGCGTGATCACCACGGTCGCTGCTTCAGCATTTGGATGGCGGGTGGAGGTGTGCGCGGAGGGATCACCTACGGCGCAACAGATGACTTCGGCTACAACGTCGTCGAGAACCCTGTCCACATCCGTGACCTGAACGCCACGATCCTGCACTGCCTCGGCATTGACCACGACCGCTTCAGCTTCAAGTTCCAGGGCCTCAGCCAGAAACTGACTGGGGTAGAGGAAGCGCACGCGGTCAAGGCAATCCTGAGCTGACGCGGTCCCAGCGCCGTCGTCGAGAGGCAAGCGCGGAGCGTCGCTATTGAGTCCAGGCCACCCCGGGGGGCGCCTCATCCG
>JAPKBO010000043.1 GCA_028823395.1 Planctomycetota bacterium
CTGCGCGGTTAGGGGGGGAGACGATAGCGACAAGGGGAGGGAGGGTCAACACTGGGGCAACAGATCCTCGCCAGTCCGTGGCCAAGCAGGCCCCCGAGGGCGGACGAGCAGGTCCGCTAGCGCGCCTGCCTCCTCATTCGCCATGAATCCCCCTCTGAGCCCAGGAGGGGGATCTGGAGAAGCCGAAATCCCCATTTATGCCCTCCAGGGGGCAGGAATGTACCAAAAGGGAGCGCCGACACCACGCTAGAAGGCACGCTTCCAAGCTGCCTTTCGGACGCCGGCGGATGGATCCTGCTCTCCGTCAGGTCCAGGCTAGGCCCGGGACTGCAACTCCTCCTCCGACACCTCTATGAAGCCCGCTGGGGTCAGGCTGAAGCCCGCTCGCCCCTGGGACAGGGAGCGAACCGCCGTGGAATAGCCGAACATCCGGCCCATGGCGACGGTGCCAATAATGGTGCGCAAGTCCCCCTCGGCAAGAACCTCCCCCACGATCGCACGGCGGGCGGCCAGGTCCGCAATGATCCCGCTGGAGAACGCCTCCGGGGTCTGAACCTCGAAAGACATGCATGGTTCCAGCAGACGAACTGGAGCATCCCGCAGGGCCTGCCCCATGGCCGAAGTCGCGGCCTGCGCATAGGCCCCCGCATCCTCGCGCTCGGGATGACGGCCCACTGCGAGGATCCGCACCGAACCCGCCACAAGGGCGTATCCGAATCGCGGCCCCCTCATCGATTCATGAGTGACGGCCCCTTCCACAGCGCGACGCACCTGCTCTGGTAGGTCCAAGTCCTCTTGCCAACTCACATCCCAACCCGCATCTGCTGGGCCGTCCGCCTGCGCCGGGTGAACTTCAAGGTCCACGGACCCAAAAACCTCCTGCCCACCCACGGCCTGATCCACCCGTCCAGCGCCGTAGCCCCTACCTGTGATGGCCTCCCTATATCGAACGCGAGGCTGACCCACACGCGGAGTAACGCCGAACTCCCCGGTCAAGCGGTGCACATTGACCTCTAGGTGCAACTCTCCCATACCTTGGAGGGTCCACTGCCCTGTATCTCCGTCCTCAACGACATGCAGTGAAGGGTCCTCTCGGGTCAGTCGCTCCAGAGCAGCGCGCAGCTTGTCCCTGTCCGGACCGGCTGCGGGCTCGACGACTAGTGCAATAACGGGATCGGGAAAGGTGAGGGACTCGAGCTGTATCGGGTCCGCACGGTCACACAAGGTGTCACCAGTGACCGTGTTCTTCAGGCCGACGAGCACAGCGATATCGCCGGCAACAGCTTCCTCCAGCGCCTCGCCATGATCCGCATGCATACGCTGGATGCCGTCGATGCGTTCCATACAGCGGGTACGCGGATTCCAGGCCTCCCCACCACTCTCTAGGCGGCCCGCGTAGACGCGCACAAAGGTCAGGTCACCGTGCGCCGAGGATTGCACCTTGAACGCTAGAGCTGTCGTTGAACCCTCGGCATCAGCAGGGCGCGGAGGCGGAGTTGGCGAACATTCCGAGCCGCTGCCTTCTGGAGCCATACCCTCAACAGGTGGGACGTCCAGGGGGCTCGGGAGCCACGCAAGGATACTGTCGAGGAGTAACTCGACCCCAATACCGCTCAGGGCTGCCCCGCACAGAGCAGGAACCAGAGAGCCCTCCATGACCCGCTTGCGCAGGGCCTGGTGCACACACTGGAGATCAGGATCGGCTCCCTCTACGACGGCCTCCATCACCGCCTCGTCATCCTCCGCCAAGACGTCGAACAACTCGGCCCGCAGCACGGCAACCTCATCGACAATCTCAGCGGGCACGGCGCGGGCTCGCTTCTTCCCTTGATCGTCCAGGCCCCACGCCTCGAGGGTCAAGCAGTCCACGACCCCTACGATCTTGCCCTCCTCAACAATGGGGTAAGCCACAGGGAGACTCGTCGCACCAAGTCGCTCCTGCATGGACTGACAGACAGCAAGCACATCGGCCCCGGGCTTGTCGCACTTATTGATGAAGGCGACACAAGCAAGATTCTGAGCCTGCATCTGACGCCAGACGGTCTCGGTCTGTGCCTGCACGCCCGCCACCGCATCCAGAACAAGCACGGCTCCATCGAGCACACGCATGCAGCGTTCAACCTCGACCGTGAAGTCCACATGCCCAGGGGTGTCGATCAGATTGATGGCACCCTTACCCCAGGTGACGTGGGTGGCTGCGCTGGTGATCGTGATCCCGCGCTCGCGCTCCTCGGCCATCCAATCCATGGTGGCTGTACCCTCATCCACACGGCCCACACGATTCTCCACCCCTGTGAGGTAGAGGATTCGCTCGGTCACCGTGGTCTTGCCCGCATCAATGTGGGCCACGATCCCGATGTTGCGTAGGTCGGCCAAGGACATGGAAGCATCCTACCGACAGCCCGGGCCCCGCCCCAAGACAGGGCAAGTACTCTAGGCAGGGTGGGCAGAATCTGGGCCAGGAAGGCCCGGGTTCTGGGCCAGGAACTCCCTCTTCCATCGATAGCCCTCTAGGAGGTCGGGCCGCGACTCCCCCAGCAGGGCCAGGGCCGCGTAGAGGGCCTCCACGGAGGCTAGGCCCTGCTCCGGATCGGCGAACACCTGGCTCTTTCTGGGGTAGGCCGTCTTGAGGGGAGGCAGGCTCCGGGGTAGGAAGTCCCCCACCAGCGCCTCGCGCAGGCGCGGCGCCCGTCGCCAATTGCAGTCCACCAAAAGCAGTCCCCGTCCCGCATCCGCCAGACTTAGCTCAGGAGCATCGGGGGTCAGCAGTATCCGACCCTCAGCCGCCAACGTACGACCCGGTGCGTGATTCACGAACCGGACCCCATCGAATCCTCTGAGGGGTGTCAACGAGCACTTGCGCTCGGACTCGCGAGGGTCCCGCAGGATCAGAATATCCATTGGAGGTCCTCGCGCTCATGCCCCACAGGCGATCCGAAGCCGAGGCAGACTCCATACCGAGCAAGCCTCATCGGATGCTCCGTGATCAGCGGGCGAAGTGAGCGTAGGCCTTGTTGGCCTCGGCCATCTTGTGGATGTTCTCTTTCCACTGCACGGACTGCCCAGTGCCGTTGTAGGCATCAACCAACTCTTCGGCTAGGCGTTCCGCCATGGGCTTGCCTTTCTTCTTGCGGGCGAAGTCCACGATCCAGCGAATGGCCAAGGCCTGCTGGCGTGCACGCTTGACCTCGCGCGGCACCTGATAGTTGGCACCTCCCACTCGCTTGGAACGCACTTCAACCAAAGGGCGTACGTTCTCCAGAGCCTTCGTGAAGATCTCCACATGATCTTCAGCGTCAGGCAATTTCTTATTCGCCAAGTCGAGCGCGTCGTAGACCACTTTCTGTGCGGTGGTCTTCTTTCCATCCAGCATCACGGCATTGATGAGCTTGGACGCCAAGAGGGAACCAAATTTCGGGTCCGGCTTGGTGTAAACGGCAGTGGACTTGTAGTTGCGGGGCATATTCGGGCTCGACGAGTGGTTGCGTTAGGTGGAGCTGCGTTCGTTCCCTGTGACAGCCTCTTTGTGGCCGTCCGACAGAGATCATCCGGCAGGTGTTACTTCTTGGGCTTCTTCGTGCCGTACTTGGAACGGCCCTGGCCGCGGCCTTCAACACCGGAGGTGTCATGGGTTCCGCGTAGGATGTGATAACGGACACCGGGCAAGTCACGAACACGGCCGCCGCGCAGCAGAACCACGGAGTGCTCCTGCAGGTTGTGGCCCTCACCGGGAATGTAAGCGGTGACTTCCTTACCATTGGAAAGACGCACCCGCGCGGTCTTACGCAGCGCAGAGTTCGGTTTCTTGGGAGTCTGGGTCTTCACCTGGAGACAGACGCCCCGCTTCTGCGGGCAGCTGTCGAGAACGGGTGACTTGGACCGCTTGATGGGCTTCTTGCGGCCCTTGCGCACGAGTTGGTTGATTGTCGGCATGGTCAGTTGGTGTCCCGCAAGGAAATGGGAGGTCGGCGCCGGTATAAGTGCCGGCGGCCCACCCAAGCTTGTCGGGGGGAAGAATCTTAGGGATCCAAGGTGTGGGGTCAAGGGCAACAGAGCCCAGTTCCCCCCCAAGGCCGGGAGGGAGCCCCCTATGGGGATTAAGACTCCTGAGGCTCCTCCGGAAGATCGTCGTCTCCACCAGAAGAATCGGGAGTAGGTTCCGGAAGCGGCTCAAGAGTCGCTTCCATAATGGGCTCGGGAGCGGTCTCGGCCAAGGGCTCTTCCGCGCTGGCAGCCGGAGCTTCCACCGCAGTTTCCGCGATGGGCTCGCTCGTTACTGCGGGCGTGGGCTCAGTCAGTACGGACGCCAACGCAGGAGCTTCCGCTTCCACGACTGTCGTCCTGGGACCAGCGCCCAATGTGGGAGCCACACCGTCGGTCCCTGTGGCCGACAAGGGTGCGGCCAGAGGATCCACGTTGCCGCTCAAGAGCATCTCCATCTCCTCGTCCGCCATGGCGCTGCCGCCGAAGGCCGATCCGGTACCGCCGATGTCTCCGAAGTCGATGTTCTTCTTGACGCGCGTACGGTAGTGGTCCCGGAAGCCAGTTCCGGTCGGAACCATGTGGCCAAGGATGACGTTCTCCTTCAGCCCCACCAACAAGTCGCGCTTGCCGGCCAGAGCGGCCTCGGTGAGCACCTTGGTCGTCTCCTGGAAAGAAGCAGCCGAGATGAAAGAGTCGGAGGACAACGAGGCTTTGGTGATGCCCAAGAGCAGCGTCAAACCGGTAGCCGGCTTGCGACGCTCCCTACGCATCTTCTCGTTCTCGCGACGGAAACGGTACTTATCCACGACGGCGCCGGGCAGGAACCCGGAGTCACCGGAATCCGTGACCTGCACCTTCCGCATCATCTGCGAAAGGATGGTTTCGATGTGCTTGTCATCGATGGTCACGGACTGACTGCGATAAACGTTCTGAACTTCACGCAGCAGGTACTCCTGCACCCACTCCTCGCCGTTGATGCGCAGAATATCCTCTGGGTACAGGGGGCCATCGACCAGCGGCTCGCCGGCAATAACCTCGTCGCCCTTGTGAACCCGCAGGTGCTTACCTTGGGGGACAGCGTGCTCGTGCTCGGCTACAACTTCACCGTCTTTGCCGAAGGCTTTCACGATGATGGTGCGCTTGCCGCGCTTACGGTCACCCAGCTCCACGATTCCGTCGATCTCGCTCATGACAGCGGGTTCCTTGGGACGGCGCGCTTCGAACAGCTCCGTCACACGGGGTAGACCGCCGGTAATATCCTGCGTACCGGTCGCCTCCCGAGGAGACTTGGCCAGCAACTCGCCTTGGCCAATCATGGCCCCGTCTGCGACCTCGAGGTAAGCCTTTTCCGGGATCGGATAGAGGGCCAACGCCTCACCGCTCTCGTCCTCAAGGACAAGTTGCGGGTGGAGATCACCTTTGTGCTCCATGACCTGCGTGCGGTCCGTGCCGCTCCGACCATCGCGCTCGATGCGCAAGGTCTTGCCTTCCACGAGGTCCTCGAAACGGATGCGGCCGGCGAACTCGGAGAGAATCGGCGTGTGGTGCGGGTCCCAAGTACAGAGGGAATCCCCCATCTTGATCTCCTGCCCATCCGCCACAGACATCACAGCGCCCGGCGGGATGCTGTACAGGTCAATCTCACGGTCACGATCGTCGAGCAATGCCACTGAACCGTTGCGGTTCAGGACGATGATGTCCTTCGCCTTGTTCTGGACAACGCGCAGGTTTTGGAATTTCACCTTGCCGTCACGCTTGACGCGCCGTTCGGTCTCCTCGACCGACCGTGAAGCCGTGCCACCGATGTGGAACGTCCGCATGGTCAACTGGGTACCTGGTTCGCCAATGGACTGAGCAGCGATAATACCAACCGCCAGACCACGCTCGCCCATCTGGCCACGAGAGAGGTCCATGCCGTAGCATCGGGCGCAAGCACCCAGAGGGGCCTCGCAGGTCAGCACACTGCGTACGCGGATCTTCTCATGCCCCAGGGCCTCGATGCGGGTGGCGATATCCTCAGTGATGAGCTCGCCTTCTCGCACGATCACCTCATCGTCAATCACATCGACGATCGGATCCCGTGCACAGCGACCACGGATGGCCTGCGCCAAGGTCACCGCCACGCGGTCGCCTTTATAGACAACCTGCTTGGTGACAGCGTTCATGGTGCCGCAGTCGTCCATGGTGATGACAACGTTCTGGGCCACGTCCGTCAGCTTGCGCGTCAGGTATCCCGCATCGGCAGTCTTGAGTGCCGTGTCGGCCAGACCCTTCCGGGCACCGTGAGTGGAGGAGAAATACTCCAGCACTTTCAGTCCCTCACGGAAGTTGGCCTTGATGGGTGTCTCGATGATCTTGCCGGAGGGCTTGGCCATCAGGCCACGCATCCCACCCAGCTGCCGGATCTGGTCCACAGATCCACGGGCACCGGAAGTGACCATGCAGTAGATCGGATTGACGTAGCCCGTCTCCTCGTTGTAGTCCTTGGCCAGCATGGCCATGAGCACTTCACTCACTTCTTCGCGGGCCTGAGTCCAGTGGTCAATAATCTTGAGGTAGCGTTCACCCTGGGTAATGACACCCTTGTGATAGGCCTGCTCAATCTTGTCGATCTTCTCCTGGGTCGCCGCGAGGATGTCCGATTTCTCATCGGGAATTAGGATATCCCCCTTGGAGAAGCTCAAACCCGCTCGGGTCGAAGCCTTGAAGCCCAAGTCCTTGAGGTCGTCGAGCAGGCTAAGGGTGGCACCGCGCCCCAAAAGGTGGTGGCAATCGGAGATGAGCGCTTGGACCGCGTTCTTCGTGAGGTCGTAGTTATAGAACGGCATTCCCACGGGGAGAATGTCGTTGAAAATCACGCGCCCGATGGTGGTGACCATGAAACTTGCCTCGGGCTTCGCCAACTCATCTCCAGAGGACGGAGGGACCCCCACCACCTGACCGCGATCATTGACGGCTACAGGCTCGGAACCCTTGGCATACTTAACCGTTCGGTCCACTTCGAGGCGCACGCGCACAGGCTTGTGAGTCGTGGTCTGCCCGTGACTGTAAGCCAAGAACATCTCACTCAACGAAGAGTACAGGGGCAACTTCTCGGGGATGCTCACCGGCGACTTGGTCAGGTAGTAGATACCCAACACCATGTCCTGCGAAGGCGAAATGATGGGTGAGCCATTGGCCGGCGAGAAAATGTTGTTGCTCGCCAGCATCAGAGTGGAAGCCTCGATCTGAGCCTCGTAGGAGAGGGGCAGGTGAACGGCCATCTGGTCCCCGTCGAAGTCGGCGTTGAAGCCACCACAAACTAGGGGGTGCAAGCGAATGGCGTTGCCCTCAATAAGTACCGGCTCAAATGCCTGAATACCCATTCGGTGGAGCGTCGGAGCTCGGTTGAGCATCACGGGGTGCCCCGTGATGACCTCCTCCAGGATATCCCAGACGTCCTCATCCTTACGCTCAAGCATGCGCTTGGCGGACTTGATGGTGTCGGCGAGGGCCAGTTCCTTGAGACGCCGAATGATGAAGGGCTGGAACAGTTCCAGGGCAATCTTCTTGGGCAGGCCACACTGCTGGAGGCTCAGCTCAGGTCCGACGACGATGACTGAACGCGCGGAGTAATCCACACGCTTACCGAGCAGGTTCTCGCGGAAACGGCCCTGCTTGCCCTTGATCATGTCGGTCAGGGACTTGAGCGGGCGACTAGAGGAACCCAGCACAGGCCTACGGCAACGACCGTTGTCAAACAGGGCATCTACGGCCTGCTGCAGCATGCGCTTCTCGTTGCGAATGATGACCTCGGGGGCATTGAGGTCGAGCAACTTCTTAAGGCGGTTGTTGCGGTTGATCAGGCGACGATACAGATCGTTCAGATCACTCGTGGCAAAGTTGCCGGAGTCCAGCAGAACCAGCGGGCGGAGATCCGGAGGGATAACCGGAATCACTTCCAGAACCATCCAGTCCGGGCTGTTGCCCGAATCGCGCAACATTTCCACCGTGCGCAAGCGCTTGATGATGTCCTTCTGGCGCTGCTTGGAGCGTGTCGCCACGAGCTCCTCGCGCAGTTCGTCCGAAATGCCCTGCAGGTCCACGCGGCGCAGGATTTTTCGCACAGCCTCGGCGCCCATGTCCGCGTCGAATTCCGAACCATACTTGGACCGCGAGGAGCGGTACTCCTCCTCGGTCAACAGCTGGTAGGGCTCAAGGGGCGTATCCCCAGGATCAACAACCATGTACTCCTGGAAGTAGATCAGGCGCTCCAAGTCACTAACCTTGACGCCCAAGAGGTTACCCAGGCGGCTCGGCATGGCCTTGAAGAACCAGATGTGAGCTACGGGAGCCGCGAGGTTGATGTGGCCCATGCGCTTCCGACGCACGCGCGAGTGGGTGACCATCACTCCGCACTTGTCGCAGACGATGCCCTTGTGTTTGATGCCCTTGTACTTGCCACACGAGCACTCCCAGTCCTTCTCAGGACCGAAGATGCGCTCGCAGAACAGTCCATCCCGCTCCGGACGATAGGTCCGATAGTTGATGGTCTCCGGCTTTTTGACTTCGCCGTAAGACCAAGAACGGATGTCCTCGGGGGAAGCCAGCGCGATAGTCACGCTGCCGTAATCGTTGATCTGGTTGTAGTTGGAATCAGCCATTGTATTCATGCTGCCTACTCCTAGAGGGTCGCCTTTTTGTGGAGCTCCATGTTGAGCCCCAAGCCACGAATCTCGTTCGTCAACACCTCGAAGGAAACCGGAGTTCCCGGCTCGAGAATGTTAAGCCCCTTGACCATCGACTCGTAAATTTTCGTCCGTCCGTCCACGTCATCCGATTTCACCGTCAACTGCTCCTGCAAGATCGCCGCTGCGCCATAGGCCTCGAGAGCCCAGACCTCCATCTCACCAAAGCGTTGGCCGCCGAAGCGCGCCTTACCGCCCAGGGGTTGCTGGGTGATCAGGCTGTAGGGGCCTGTCGCCCGAGCGTGAACCTTCTCGTCCACGAGGTGGTGCAGCTTGAGCATGTACATCACGCCTACCGTGACCTCCTGCTCAAACGACTGGCCACTGCGCCCGTCGTAAAGGGTGAACTTGCCCGAGGCGGGTAAGCCTGCATCCTCCAGGACCTTCTCGATCTCGGCCTCGGTAGCCCCATCGAATGCGGGTGTATTGCAACGCACACCAGAGCGGGCCGCTGCCAGCCCCAGGTGGGTCTCGAGAATCTGCCCCACGTTCATTCGACTGGGAACACCCAGCGGGTTCAGAACGATGTCCACCGAGGTGCCATCTTCCAAGTAAGGCATGTCCTCTACAGGACAGATCTTGGAGATCACGCCCTTGTTACCGTGGCGGCCGGCCATCTTGTCCCCCACCGAGAGGTTGCGCTTGGTGGCGACATAGATCTTGACCATCTCGAGCACGCCGGTGGGCAGCTCGTCACCCCTACTGAGGCGGTTGACGATCTTGTTCTTATCTGCCTCTTTGTTCTCGATGCGGATACGGAAGTCATCGATGTGACCCGTGGCCTTGAGACGCACGCCCTCATTCTCGTGCTCTTCTGCAGCGGCCAGGCTCAAGGCCTTGACGCGACGCAGCTCGTCGTAGGTTGAAGTGTCGTCAAGTGCGAACACCTTGCCCGTCAGATCGTCCACGATTTCCTTACCGAGGGTCGCCTGGACCTGATCCAGCATTTCAGCCGTGTAGGCCCGCAAGGCGCGCAGGAACTCGGTCTCCGCATCGCGGATGACTCCCAGGGCCTTGGTACGCTCGGTGTCCGTCAAGTTGACGCGACGCGAGAACTTCTGAGCGTCAATAACAACCCCCCGAGTGCCCGGGGGCATGGTCAGGGAGGCGTTCTTCACGTCCACGCCAGCCTTGCCGAAGATCGCGTGCAGAAGCTTCTCCTCGGGGGTCAGCTCGCTCTTGGACTTGGGCGCGACCTTACCCACCAGGGTGTCGCCGGCCTGAACGAAGGTGCCGATGCGGATCATGCCATCATCATCCAACTGAGCCAGCGCCCCGTCACCCACGTTGGGGATGTCGCGGGTGAACTCTTCTTTGCCGAGCTTCGTCTCGCGGATCTCGACGTCGTACTCCTCGATGTGGATCGAGGTGAAGGTGTCGTCCTTGACCAAGCGCTCGGAGACGAGGATGGCATCTTCGTAGTTGAAGCCGTCCCAAGTCATAAAGGCAACGACGAGGTTACGGCCTAGGGCCAACTGGCCACCCTCGGTCGATGCGCCATCGGCCAGCAATTGGCCTTCCGCGACCTCATCGCCCACGTGCACCACCGGACGGTGGTTCTGGGTCGTGCGCTCGTTCATCCCGCGGAACTTGGTTTGGTAATACTCGTCCTCACCAACGATGATCACGCGACTATCCACGTAGTCCACTGTGCCCGCATTCTTGGCATAGATGGGCATGTTGGAGTTCAGCGCGACAGTCCTCTCCATCCCGGTGCCGACAACGGGCACCTCAGGAATCAGCAGGGGCACGGCCTGGCGCTGCATGTTCGAACCCATCAACGCCCGGTTGGCATCGTCGTGCTCGAGGAACGGAATCAACGAGGCCGAAACACCGATGATCTGCTTGGGCGAGACGTCTACGTAGTCCACTTCCTCAGGCGGGACCTCGATGTTGTCGCCGTCGCGACGGGCGAGTACCCGGTCCTGCATGATCTTCCCGGCAGCGTCGACGGTGACGTCGGCGGGAGCCATCACGACGCCAGCTTCCTGGTCGGCGCGCAGATAGGCGACCTCATCCGTGAGACACCCGTCCTTCACCTTCCGATAGGGAGAGATCAGGAATCCGTAGTCATCCAGGGTCGAGTAGAGCGCCAAGGAGGAGATCAGGCCAATGTTCGCGCCCTCGGGCGTTTCGATCGGGCACAGGCGTCCGTAGTGCGAGAGGTGCACGTCGCGCACATCGAAGCCGGCACGCTTACGGTTCAGGCCTCCAGGGCCAAGAGCGGACAAGCGCCGCTCGTGAGCTAGTTGGCTCAAGGGGTTGGCCTGGTCCACGACCTGACTCAGCTCCGAGCGGCCGAAGAAGTAATCGACGGCGCTGGAAAAGGTCTTGGAGTTGATCAGGGTTCGAGGAGAGACGGTCTCCGGGTTCTCCAGGTTCATGCGCTCTTGCGCAGTGCGCCGGAGCTTGAGCAGGCCCTTGCGGAACTCTTCTCCTGCCAACTCCGCGATCGTACGCACCCGGCGGTTGCCAAGGTTGTCAATGTCGTCCACTTCGCCCTGGCCAGCGCGCAAGGAAAGGAGGTACTTGACCGAGTTGACGATATCCTCAGCCTGCAGGACCTGAATATCCTCGGGGATGTCCTGGTCAAACTTGCGGTTTAGACGGAATCGGCCCACGCGGCCGAGGCGATAGCGCTGCTCATCGAAGAATTTCTCACGGAACAGCTCACGCGCCTTCTCCAGCTGGGGCGGGTTGCCCGGGCGGAGGCGGCTGTAGATCTTGATCAGCGCCTCTTCGTGGGTCTTGATGTTGGGCTCATCGTGCAGAGAGTTGATGAGCAACATGTCCACCTCGCCGCCAGTGGCTTGAATGATCTCCACTTCCGTCAAGTCGCCGGCAGCGATCTCGAGGGCCGCCGTCTCGGGGATCGGAGTTGCAGAAGGCACGAGCACCTCGCCCGTCTTCAGGACAACGATGTCCCCCACAGCGATCTTGTCCGTGATCTTCTTCGCGAAGGCGGTCGTGGTCATCGAGGGCGTCTTCTTGACGACCTTGGTCTTGTAGAACGTGCGCAGCAGAGCCTGGTCGGTTCCCAGATCTTCCGAGAGGGCACGGAGCAGGATCATTGCAGAGAACTTCCCCTGCTGATCAATACGCACGGTCAACAGCTCTTTCTTCGTAACCGCCAGCTCCACCCAGGAGCCACGCTCGGGAATGATCCAGCAACTGTGGAGATCGCGATCGGTCACCGAGTGGTCAAGCATGAAGTCCACACCCGGCGAGCGGTGCAGCTGGTTCACAACCACGCGCTCGGAACCGTTGATGACGAACTCGCCCCCACCCATCATGATGGGGATCTCGCCTAGGTAGACCTCTTCTTCCACCGGCTCGGCCTTGACCAAGCGCAAGCGAACCTTGAATGGGTAACCATGGGTCATGCGCAGCTTGCGACACTCCTCGATGGTGTAACGGGCCCGGCCCAGTTCGTACCCCACGTACTCCAGACACATGGTCTTGTCGTAGGAGTAGATCGGAAACGCCTCGCGGAGCAGAGCCTCAAGGCCCCGGTTCTCGCGCGCAGCGGCCTGGACCGTTGGGTTGAGGAATTCCTGATAAGCCTCGGTCTGGATCTCGACCAGGTTGGGAAGCTCAACGATCGCGTCCCCACGACCAAAGGTGCGAACCTCACTAGAGGCCTCGATCATCCGACCATTCTTCTGGGTAATCATGCTCGCAATCTCCCTGCTTCATTCCAGTTAGCGAGTCGGGTGTCGAGCGTGCTGCTCACTCCCAACTCACCTTCCAGGTGCACAGTTGTCCGACGAAGAGCACAGGACTGGCTAGCCCCGGCTCCAACTAGGTTGCTGATTCTGTCTCGCACACAGCCTTCCCACTCTGGCACTCCCACTCCCGCGCCGACACGCGTAGAGAGGAGAGCCAAACCGGGAGGCAATTGCCGAATCCCCAAGTCGAAACTCAGGGATTGGCCAAGGCCACACGCACCTAAACGCACCGCTTTAGCGGTGCGCTGAGAGGCGTTGGTTCCGGGTTGATCGAACAAGCGAAGAAGTTCGCTTAGGCGATTTTGACGGAACCGCCAGCGCCTTCGAGTTGACCCTTGATGGTCTCTGCCTCTTCTTTCGATACGCCTTCCTTGATGGGCCCGGGGGCACCGTCGACAAGAGCCTTGGCTTCTTTGAGGCCCAGGCCGGTAACGGCACGGACTTCTTTGATCACCTGGATTTTCTTGTCGCCAATGGACTCGAGGATGACGTCGAAGGAGGTTTGCTCCTCTTCGGCTTCACCACCACCTGCAGGACCAGCGGCAGCCACGGCAGCAGGAGCAGCGGCGCTAACGCCCCACTTCTCCTCAAGTGCCTTGACCAAGGTGGAAGCTTGCAAAAGGGTCAGGCCATCCAGCGTATCAGCGATTTTTTGAAGCTCCTTGGGAAGCTCTACGGTCGTCGTCTCTTCAGACATTTCAATGGTCTCCTGGTGGAGTTACTAGGGGCTATGCGGAGTCACCCGGTTACAACCGGGATGTTCGGAATGAAAAAAAGGAGGGGGTGCCTACTCTTCGGACGCAGGCAGGGAATCGGCTCGGGCTTGGAGTACCCGCGCGGTTGCGCTGGGGACAGCCTGAATGATGGAAGCAAGCCCTCTGGCGGGCCCACTGATTACGCCCAGAATCTGAGCGTTGAGAGTGTTGCGATCGGGAACGTTCGCCAGGGACGCGGCTCCGGCGGCATCGAGGACCTCGCCCTCAAGCAGCCCGGCCTTGAAGACGACCTTCTTGGCCAGCTTGACATCCTTGGAGCCGAAAACCTTGGCAGCACCGATGGTGGCTTCGGAATCCCCCCAGGCGATGACAACGTTGCCCTGCAAGATATCGTCGCCGAGATCGATGCCTTTTTCAGACAGGGCCAGCTTGGCCAGGCGGTTACGCACCATGCGCATACTCGCACCAGCTTCGGCCACTTGGCCACGAATGGCCTCGGTCTCGATCACGTCTAGGCCACCAAAGGTGACGACAACCATGCCCTCAGCCTGGATCATCCCTTCGGACATCCCACGCATGATCATTTCATTGACAAGGTTAGGCATGGGTCAGGCTCCGTATTGGACGCGGGCACCAGGGCCCATGGAGGTGGAGAGAGAAATATGGCGAACATAGTCACCCTTGACGGCCGCCGGTCGCATGCCGAGCACGTGATCCATGAATGCGCCAAAGTTGTCCATCAGGTCGTCCGTTGAGAACGAGCGTTTGCCGATGGGAGCATGAATGTTGGCGCCAGCGTCGGTGCGGAACTCGACCTTGCCCGCCTTGAACTCGGTCACGGCCTCGGCCACATTGGCCGTCACCGTGCCACTCTTAGGGGAGGGCATCTTGCCTTGGGGGCCGAGCACTTTGCCCAGCTTACCCACGTGCCGCATCATGTCTGGGCTGGCGATGACAATGTCAAAGTCCATCCAGCCGCCGGCGATACGTTCGGCCAAATCATCCGAACCCACGACGTCCGCTCCGGCAGCCAGGGCTGCCTCAGCGTTGCTGCCCTCGGCGAAGACGGCGATGAACACGTCCTTACCAAGGCCCTTGGGCAGGGAGACGGCTCCGCGTACCTGCTGGTCGGACTTGCGCGGATCCACACCCAAGCGCACGACGACCTCAAAGGATTCGTCGAACTTGGGGGCAGGCAGGCTCTTCAACAGATCGAAGGCCTCCGCAACTCCATAGATTTGATCGCGGTCAACACCCGCTAGAGCGACGGTCATTCGTTTGCTTCTCTTGGTAACTGTCACGATTAGCCCTCGACCTCGATCCCGGAGGACCTAGCTGTTCCCTCAATGATTCGACAGGCGTGCTCCAGGTCGCGAGCGTTGAGATCCTGCATTTTGATCTCAGCAATCTCCTCAACCTGGGCGCGGGTCACCTGACCCACAATTTCAGTGCCGACTGCGCCGGCACCTTTCTCTACGCCCGCGGCCTTCTTCAGCAGAACGGCGGCCGGCGGCGACTTCATGATGAAGTCGAACGTACGGTCCTTATAGACCGAGATTTCGACAGGAATGATCATCCCCATCTGGTCTCGGGTCTTGTCGTTGAACTGCTTGACGAAGTCCGAAATGTTCAACCCGTGCGCGCCGAGAGCGGGTCCAACCGGGGGTGCCGGTGTAGCCTTCCCAGCGGGGCACTGCAGTTTGATTTTAGCTGTTAGTTCCTTAGCCATTACAGACCGGTCTTTTCAGACCGTCTCCACTTCCCAGTACTTGAGGTCCACAGGCGTGGGACGACCAAAAATGGTCACCACGACACGGACGGTTCCCTTGTCTGCGTTTATGTCATCCACCACACCGTCGAACCCATCGAAGGGCCCCGTGTTGATTTTGACCCGGTCGCCCTGGTCCAAGCCAATAGAGACTTGGGGGCGGGATTCCGATTCAGTCATACGTGACAGAATCGTGGTCACCTCCTCTTCGGTGATGGCCGTCGGCTCACCGCGGGTTCCGAGGAAGTCGCGTAATCCATCGACGCTCCTCAGTGCGGTACGAGCCGTGATCGTTCGTTTCTCGTCAGCTTCTTCGAGGTCCGCTTGGACCATGAGATAGCCGGGGTAGAGTTTTTTCTCCAGGGTGCGCTTCTTGCCCCCCTTCATATCGGTCACGAGCTCGAAGGGCACCATGACCTGGGGCACGATGTCGGTCACACCGGCGATACCCAAACGGGTAAGGGCGTTATCGCGGATACGCTTCTCGCGACCTGATTGGCAACGGATGAAATACCACTTATAGGCCATGGCTCAGGCACCTCCCGTAAGAATGACCCGGGCCACCCGGCCCAGCAGAAAGTCGACACCCGCCAAGAAGCCCATCAAGACCAAGACCGTCATCATCACGGCCCAGGAGCCATTGATGGCTTCGTCCAGGGTGGGCCAACTGACTTTGCGCAACTCCGACTCCGTCTCGATGAGCAGGTCGGCATTCTTGGGCGTCTGCTCCCAGCGGTAGAGCAAGCCCAGGGCCAATGCCAAGACAGCCGCCGTGATCAGCAGGGCCGGGGAAAGATCCAATCCAAGGACGGGAATCCGCATTCCATTGATGGACTGCCCCAAGGACTCGGCGAAGCTTGTCGCCAATTCCGCCTGCAAACTCACGCATCCGTAGAAGATGAGGATGGCCAATGACCAGAACGCGGTCATGCGCGCCATGCGGCCCTGATCTTTGCGGTATGCCATCTTGGGGAGTTCGGATAAAACGGGGAATGATAGTTAGGAGAGGTCGAAAGTCGCGCCAACTACGGGGCGACCTCGGAGGCCATTACTCTTCTTGGCTCAGAGCTTCTTCTCGCGGTGCGAGATGTGCGCCCTGCAATAGTTGCAGTACTTCTTCTTCTCGAGCTTATAGGCCGCCTTCAGGCGCTTGTGCGTCGTGTAGTTGCGGTGCTTGCACACCGTGCACTCCAAGAAGACGTAGCGTTCTTTGACCTTCATGTCTGGACCTGTTGGGGCTGCGTTCTGGAGGCGAGCGGTGTAAACCGCGGCTTCCGGGGAGCAACAACCGTACGTAAAGGAGAGAAGTAAGAGGGGGAGGAATGGGGAGCAGGCTAATGCCTACCCCCCATGTGAGTTGAGAGGGCCTTCGGATTAGCCCTCAATGCGTGCGATCTACTCGATCACCTTGGTGACGACGCCAGCACCGACGGTCCGACCACCCTCGCGGATGGCGAAGCGCAATTGCTCGTCCATGGCCACAGGGGTACCGAGCTCGACGGTGAGCTTGACGTTATCGCCAGGCATGCACATTTCGGCGCCACCCAGCAGGTTCGTACTGCCGGTCACGTCGGTGGTGCGGAAGTAGAACTGGGGACGGTAGCCGTCGAAGAAGGGCGTGTGGCGTCCACCTTCGTCCTTGGAGAGGACGTAGACCTCAGCCTCGAACTTGGTGTGCGGCGTAATCGTCTTCGGCTTGGCGAGCACCATGCCTCGAACGAGATCGCCCTTATCCACACCGCGGAGGAGGATGCCGACGTTCTCGCCGGCGCGCCCCTCGTCGAGGGTCTTCTGGAACATCTCGACACCAGTACAGGTGGTATTGCCGATTTCCTCGCGCATACCAACGATCTCAAGCGAGTCACCGGTATTGACGATGCCAGCCTCGATACGGCCGGTACCCACGGTGCCACGCCCCTTGATGGAGAACACGTCCTCCACGGGCATAATGAAGGGCTTGTCCACGTCGCGCTCGGGCAGCGGAATGAAGGTGTCCACCGCCTCTATCAACTCGTTGAGACAGGTGAAGGCCTCGTCGTCAGCGGGCTTGTCGGCATTCAACGCGTTCTCACAGCCGAGGGCAGAGCCGCGGATGATGGGCGTGTCGTCGCCGGGGAAATTGTACTTATCGAGGAGCTCGCGAATTTCCATCTCGACCAAGTCGAGCAATTCCGGGTCGTCGACCTGATCCACCTTATTCATGAACACCACGATGGCGGGCACGTTGACCTGACGAGCAAGCAGGATGTGCTCGCGAGTCTGGGGCATCGGGCCGTCCGCCGCGGAAACCACCAGGATGGCGCCGTCCATCTGGGCGGCTCCGGTGATCATGTTCTTGACGTAGTCGGCGTGACCGGGGCAATCCACGTGAGCGTAGTGCCGGGATTCACTCTCGTACTCCACGTGAGCCGTGGAGATAGTGATACCCCGCGCCTTCTCCTCGGGCGCCTTGTCGATTTCGTCGAAATTCATCGCCTTGGCCAACCCTCGGCTCGCCTGATAGCGACAGATTGCCGACGTGAGCGTGGTCTTTCCGTGATCAACGTGGCCGATCGTGCCAACGTTGACGTGGTCCTTGGTCCTTTCGAAGACTTCCTTGGCCATGTTCTTGTCTCGCAGTCTATGGGGCTCGCGCCCGCAAGCGGTGGTGCGCTCCACTCCTGACGCGCCCCGGACGGGACACATGGAGAAGACACGCGGGTCAGTTAGTGTTTTGAATTGAGTTGAGGTGACGGACGGTCCGTCGGTCGCTGCCAGGCGGGGGAGCCCGCGTTGGCAATCGGGAAGCTGGAGCTGCTGATGGGACTTGAACCCATGACCTCTTCCTTACCAAGGAAGTGCTCTACCACTGAGCTACAGCAGCACCCGTTTCCTGCACCGCCCGGCACATGCCGAACGGGCTGGTGGGTCATCGATCCAGGATTCAGAGGCCCGCCTCGAAGGAGAGGTCAGTGGAGCGGGTGGAGGGAATCGAACCCTCGTGTGCAGCTTGGAAGGCTGCCGTTCTACCATTGAACTACACCCGCTTCGGGTGCACCGCTTACACCAGACCGTTGCCACTTCCACTCTTATATAAGAGTGCAATGCTAGGTCCGACGCCGGAGTCGGGGTTCGCGAAGGTCGCGCCGCAGTGACCGGTCAGCGGCTGAGCCACTGACCAGAGTGCAGGCAAGGGAGCAGGACGCACGAAGAAACCGGTAAGCCGGGACCGCGTTGCTCCAGAGAGCAACCGTCCATCGCAGTGCGCAGGGGGGGATCCCCGTGGCTGCGTCGGAAATGGTGGCGAGACCAGGATTCGAACCTGGGAAGGCTGAGCCAACAGATTTACAGTCTGTCCCCTTTGGCCGCTCGGGAATCTCGCCAACCGGTGATCTTGCAGGCGACCGGTGCAAACGCATGGGTTCGGGCCCGAGCGCCTGACCCTAGTGAGTACAGACGCTTCGGGGCCTGAGAGCCAACGCTCCCAAGTCATCCTCGGATCGATTCGTGTTTCCAGTGAGCACCCGTACTACGCGGCGGCGCAGCATGGTTGGCCCCAACCTCACCCGTGAGGGTGTCGCGGAGCCCTGTTCGTTTTGTAACCGTCCCTGACTTACCGTCCCTGACTTACTGCGAGCCAATCGTCCGAGCTGCTGAACTGTCTTCGGAAGTAGATCCGAGGACCGCTAGCGGCCTACGGAACAGCGTTCCGGAGACTGGAGCCAGCGGCGGGACTCGAACCCGCAACCTGCTGATTACAAATCAGCTGCTCTGCCAATTGAGCCACGCTGGCGAAAGCCGGGCGAGGCCCCACCGACCAGTCCACGTGCCATCCGCGGGGAAGCGGAAGGATCATGGGTGGAGAATGGAGCGGCGTATGGTACGGGCGGCCCATGGTGCGTCAAGCGCCCAGCAGGCTTTTCGGGCAAAAGCCCGCCGGAGGCATTTCCGGCCCAAGGTGGCATCCTCCCTAGAGTGCCCTCATCTGCTCCTGGTGGAAGCGTTGGGCTGCACGTACCTGCTCCATCGAATCCCCCCCGTATTTGTCCAGGAAGGCCTCGGTCAGGGCCAAAGCCACGACCGCCTCCCCCACGACGCTGGCCGCGGGAACAGAAGTGACGTCCGAGCGCTGGTAGGTGGCCCGTACAGCCTCTCCGCTCTCGAATTCGACGCTTGGCAGACCCTGTCGCAGGGAGGGAATGGGCTTCATGGCGGCCCGCAGCACCAGGGCTTCACCGTTGGTCAGCCCGCCCTCCAAGCCCCCTGCGTTGTTGCTGGACCGGGCATAGCGCAGTGCAGCCCCCTTTGGGGCAGGCAGGATCGGATCGTGGACCTCTGAGCCCCGCCGCCGCGCTGCCTCCAGCCCCATCCCCACCTCTACACTCTTAATGGCGGGCACGGAGAAAAGGGCGGCTCCCAGCCGCGAGGTGAGGCGTTCCAGTCCGCTTGAGTAGCTACCGAGTCCCGCCGGCAAGCCCAGAGCGCGCACTTCGAATACGCCCCCAAGGCTGTCCTGCTCCTTCCGGGCCAAATCTACGGCTTCCGCCATGGCACGATCCGCTTCCGGGTCAAGGCTCATAAAGGGGGAGACATCCCGCAGGGCGTGTCGCTCCTCCCCCACCCGCTTGAAGCCGTCCTCGGCACAGCCCACACCCCCGACCTCTAGAACGTGGGCGAAAATCTCGATCCCGAAAGCTTCCAGCACCTGACGCGCCAAGGCCCCGGCCCCCACCCGCGCAGCCGTCTCCCTTGCGCTGGCCCGCTCCAATACCGCCCGCGGGTCCCGATGTCCGTGTTTGAGACATCCCGCCAGATCCGCATGGCCCGGGCGGGGATTGGCGGGCACCGGCAACTTCTCGATCACTGCATCGGCGTTGTGAATCCTGAAGGCCAGGGGCGAACCCAGCGTCACGCCGGCGCGGGTTCCCGACAAGAGCTCTAGGCGGTCACTCTCGATCTTCATGCGCCCACCACGCCCGTAGCCTCCCTGGCGCCGGACGAGTTCTGCGTCCACGGCCGCCAGATCGAGCTCAAGGCCCGAGGGAATGCCCTCAACGATGCCCACCAGGGCTGGGCCATGGGATTCCCCAGCCGTTCGAAAACTAAAGCGTGTCATTCGAATCCTCCCTCGCCCGACTCCCGGGTCACCGTGGGCCCTACCTCAATCCAGCCCTCCTCATCCTCGCTCTCCCCCGCCCGGAGCCCGGAATCCCCAGGATTCTCTGAAGGCTGAGCGCTGGGGATTGGGGGAAGGGAAGAGGTTCCCTCCGCCCTAGCCAAGCAAGCGACCATGCGCCGTTCCAACTCCTCAAACTCGAAGGGTTTGGCCAGGGTGTCAAGCACGGGCTCGAGAGCCAGCAGCTCCACGCGCATGTCTGCCGTCAGAAAACCCGAGACAACCAAGGTCGGCGGCAGCAGTCCCTCCTGATCCAGACGCGGCAATTCCTCGCAAGCGTTTTGCATTCCGAGGTCCACATCCGAGAGCATGAGGTCCGGGCGGCGCTCCCGGATAGCCACACGTGCTCCATCGAAAGAGTCCGCCGAGCGCACGGAGTACCCGTGCCGCTCCAAGAACCACGCGACCAACTCAACGATGCGCTCATCGTTGTCCACGATCAAAATGTGCACGCTTTCCCCCGTCATGACCCGAGCCTAGCGATTAGTGGGCCGAATCAGAAGCACTCGTAAATCCGCATCCAGCACAGGTATGCCCAGCGCCGCTCGCAAACCATCCCTACCCGTTGGCAACCCAGGATGCCCTCCCGTCAAGCGCATGCCAGACTGTCCGGCCTACAGGGAGTAGGCTGTGCCCAGCTTTCCGACTCCACAAGCCCAAGACGCCCCATGCCGACCCCCTCCGTCGCCCCGATTTTCTGCCTCCTCCTCGGAGCGAGCTTCGCCCAGGCCCCCGACCCTCAGGACCCCGAGCCGGATCCCGCTCCAGCCCAACCCGAGGAACCTGCCCCGCCGCGAGGTCTGATCCAGGCCTCCGAGGGGGCCGTGGACGGATACACCCTCATCGCACCGCTTCGGTCCACGACGACGTGGCTTGTCGATATGCAAGGTGAAGAGGTCCATCGGTGGGAATCAAAGTACAACGCGGGCAACTCGGCCTACCTCTTGGAGGATGGATCGCTCCTGCGCTGCGGCAAGGACACGGAACCCTCCTCGTTCCACGGCGGCGGTCAGGGCGGCATTGTCGAGCGCTTCTCATGGGAGGGTGAGTTGCTCTGGACCCTAGACATGTCGAGCGAAGACCACCTCCACCACCATGACATTCAACCCCTCCCCAACGGCAACATCCTCGTCATCGCGTGGGAGAGTCGGACGGCAGGCGAAGCCATCGCCGCCGGCCGAGAGCCGGATTCCGTTGAGGCAACAGAGGAAGACGAGGAGTTCACTCTGTGGCCGGACATGGTGCTGGAAATTGAACCCACACTTCCGGTTGGCGGGAAAACTGTCTGGGCCTGGCATGCATGGGATCACCTCGTCCAGGACTATGACGACCAGGCGCCGCACTTCGGCGTTGTCTCTGAACACCCTGAGCGCATCGATGTGAATGCGGGTCGACCCAAGGGTGTGGAGAGCGCCACGGAGCGCCGCCGCAGAGAGAAACTCGAAGCCGAAATGCGCGCCCTCGGCTACCTGGGCGAGGAGGAAGAAGAAGAGGAGAGCGACACCCCCGACTCAGGTAAGCAGGAAGGCCGCCGCGCCAGCAGTGATTGGCTGCACACGAACGGCATCGACTACCACGCGGAAACGGACCTTATTGCAATCAGCATTCGCACCTTGAGCGAGGTTTGGATCATCGACCATTCCACGACAACGGCTGAGGCCGCCGGGACTGAGGGCGGCCGCTACGGACAAGGTGGTGACCTGCTCTACCGTTGGGGCAATCCCAAGCACTACGACCGTGGCGACGACGACGATCAAATGCTCTTCGGCCAGCACGACCCGAGGCTCATAACGGGTCAGGATGGCAGTCTGCGCCTGACGGTATTCAACAACGGCGAGGGCCGTGGGGAACAGGCTTACAGTTCGGTGGATGAAATCCTCCTGCCCCTTGCAGAAGGCCAATTTGAACTCTCCGCCACCGAGGCCTTCGGACCCGATGGCCCGGTCTGGTCCTACTCAGCCGAAGACAAGACGAGTTTTTTCTCATCCTTCATCTCGGGAGCCCACCGCTTGCCTGGCGGAAACACTCTCATCTGCTCAGGAGCCCAGAGCCGGATCTTTGAGGTCACCCCTGATGGAACGGTGGTCTGGGACTACCTGAATCCCTATGGAGACGCCGAGCCGGAGGATCGTGGACCAGAAGGTGGAGGCCCCGACGGACGCCCCGGACCTGGAGATCGCCGCCG
>JAPKBO010000044.1 GCA_028823395.1 Planctomycetota bacterium
AGGTCGGCTCGGAAACAACGCAGTTGCGGGATCCAACCCAGGTAGTCCGCAAGACGCAACAGGGCTACTTCGGTCTTCATGTCCGGAATCTCGCCCGTGCGACATGCTTCGATGGCTCGACCTAATTCAAAGCGGTGTAAGACGCACCACTCTTCCATTGTGGATCCGTCCCCCGTGGGAGTCGTGGCTTCCTCTCCGGCGGGCAGGTGCCCGGCAACGAAGTAAATCTTCTCGTCCGTGACGCCAGGACTGGCGAAGGTCTCACCACCCAGGGGATGGAAGTCTGAGGGGTCGATGGTGACCCCGGCTTCTTCAAGGGCCTCGGCTCTCGCGCGACGTCGAAGGCCCTCGAGCCCGGCGGGGTCGGAGGATTCGACCACCCCGGCGACGACCTCGTGCAGAGAGAGGTACTCCCGCGGGTCCGGGTGGACAAAAGTCTTGTCCCGGCGCAGGTAGATTGGCACCCGTGGGGCCTCACGCAGGACTACCTCGATCCCGCCCTGGCCGTCCAGGGCATAGAGCACAGCCACCACCGCATCGCACTGGGGCCGACTCATGACGTCGCAGGCGTAGGGCTTGGAGGTCGATCCGTCCGAGTAGACGTTCCGAACGTCCAGGCGCGCCACTGTAATGTAGCCCTCGTCGCAGCGGCTCGTGGCCGTCCGATCTCCGACGATTTCAATGGCCGTGAGGTCCATGGAGTCACCATACGCTGTCGCACGCTGGGTTGCGACAGCGTATGGTGGCGCCCCCCTAAGGCCCCTGCCCCGAACAGTGCGTTGACCGATTCTCTGCAAAGTCCTGCTTCCCGACACGACTCATTCGTTCAGCGCCATATCGCCCTCAGCGACGAGGACGTGCAGGCCATGCTGGAGGAGTTGGGGGTCGATAGCCTAGACGCCCTCATGGATGAGACGCTGCCGGCGTCCATTCGCATGCAGGGAGATCTGAAGCTGGGCCCGCCCCGTTCAGAAAACGGCCTGCTGGAGGACCTGCGCCTAATTGCAGCGAAGAATCAGTGCAACAAGAGCTACATCGGCATGGGCTACTCCGCATGCCTCGTGCCCAGCGTTATTCAGCGCAACGTGCTGGAGAATCCCAGCTGGTATACCCAGTACACGCCCTACCAGGCTGAGATTAGTCAGGGGCGGCTGGAAGCGCTCTTGAACTACCAGACCATGGTGGCAGACCTGACGGGCCTGCCTTTGGCGAACGCCTCCCTGCTCGACGAAGGCACTGCAGCAGCCGAGGCCTTGAACTTGTGCTGGGCGGCGGGGCGCAAGAAGCGCTCAACTTTCTTCGTAGCGGACACGTGCCACCCACAGACGATCTCGGTCGTGCGCACTAGGGCGGGAGCACTGGACCTCACAGTTGAAGTGGGGGATCCGGCATCCGCAGACTTTTCAGAGTGCAGTGCCGTACTCGTGCAGTACCCCGACACCTTTGGGCGTGTCGAGGATCAAGAGGCCCTTGCGAAGAGGGTGCACGACGCCGGTTCCCTGCTCGTGGTGGCGACGGACTTGCTGGCCTTGACCTTGCTTCGCTCACCTGGAGATTTCGGGGCGGACGTGGCCGTGGGCAACAGTCAGCGTTTTGGAGTGCCGATGGGATACGGCGGACCCCATGCCGCGTTCATGGCGACCCGGGAAGAGTACAAGCGTCAGCTGCCCGGACGGGTGATTGGTATCTCCCGTGACGTGCATGGCAATCCTGCTTTGCGCATGGCATTGCAGACCCGCGAACAGCACATCCGGCGCGACAAGGCCACGAGCAATATTTGCACCGCTCAGGTCCTTCTCGCGATCATGGCCGGCCTGTACGCCACGTACCACGGTGCCGACGGCCTGCGTCACATTGCCTGCCGCGTGCGACGGCGCACCCTGGGGCTGGCCGCTGGGCTGGAGAAGCTGGGGTGCAAAGTGCAGCCCGGAGCCGTCTTCGACACGCTTCGCGTGGAACCGTCTGCTGGCGGCGCAGATGCTCTGCATGAGCGCGCCTACGCGGCGGGAATCAACCTGCGGGTCATCGATGAGCAAGCGGTAGGGATCTCGTTGGATGAGACCACGACTTTGGACGACGTGCGTGCGCTGCTCGCTGTGTTCGGAGAAGCCGGATCAGCATCGAGCGTGGATATTGAAGCCCTCGAACGAGCGGCCGAAGAACTACCGGCTCCGCTGGCAAGGACCAGTGAGTACCTGAGTGGTGCCGTCTTCAGTGAGTATCGCAGCGAGCATGAGATGTTGCGCTACTTGCACCGGCTCTCTGGGCGTGATCTGTCTTTGACGACCTCAATGATCCCATTGGGTTCGTGCACAATGAAGCTCAACGCCACGACGCAGATGTTGCCCGTGACCTGGCCTGAGTTCGGGTCACTGCATCCCTTCGCGCCTACCGAACAGACACAGGGCTACGCTGAGCTCTTCCGGACTTTAGAGGGTGCGCTGGAAGAGATCACCGGCTTCACCGCCGTGTCGTTGCAGCCCAATGCCGGATCTCAAGGCGAATATGCTGGCATGCTCGTCATTCGCGCCTACCACGAGGCGCGCGGAGAGAAGGGACGCAACGTGTGCTTGATCCCGACGTCAGCGCACGGGACCAATCCGGCCAGCGCGGTGCTTGCCGGTATGCGCGTGGTGGCTGTTGCCTGTGACGTGAATGGCAATGTGGACATGGAGGACCTGCGCGTGAAGGCGGAGGAGCACAAGAGCACCCTCTCGGCCATGATGATCACCTACCCCTCGACTCACGGCGTCTTCGAAGAGAGCGTGATCGAGTTGTGCCAGGTCGTGCATGATGCGGGTGGGCAGGTGTACATGGACGGGGCCAACATGAATGCCCAAGTGGGCTTGTGCCGGCCCGGCGACATTGGCGCCGACGTTTGTCACCTAAATCTGCACAAGACCTTCGCCATTCCCCACGGCGGAGGCGGCCCGGGGATGGGCCCCATCGGAGTCGCGGCCCATTTGGAGCCGTTCCTGCCCTCGAACCCCGTTGTGCCGAGCGGCGGTCCCGAGGCCATCGGTGCGATCTCGGCTGCTCCCTGGGGGAGCGCAGGGGTGCTCCCCATCTCCTGGATGTACATCCACCTGTTGGGCGCGGCAGGCCTGAAGCGTGCGACCCAAGTCGCCATTCTGTCAGCCAACTACATGGCGAGTCGGCTCTCCGGGCATTACGAAGTTCTTTTCCGTGGTGCGCGTGGCCGCGTGGCGCACGAGTTCATCATCGATCTGCGCCCCTTCGAGAAGACTGCTGGCATTGTTGCCGAGGACGTGGCCAAACGCTTGATGGACTACGGCTTCCATGCACCCACGATGTCCTTCCCCGTTGTCGGAACTCTCATGATCGAGCCCACTGAGTCCGAGCCCCGGCACGAGCTTGATCGACTGTGCGATGCATTGATCGCGATCCGTGGCGAGGTGCATGAAATTGAGGAGGGGCGTATGGACCGGGAGGACAATCCACTCAAGAACGCACCGCACACCGCTGGAGTCGCCACATCGGACACCTGGGACCACCCCTATAGTCGAGAGCAGGCTGTTTGGCCTGCGCCCTGGTCGCGCCTGCACAAGTTCTGGCCACATGTGGGGCGAATCGACAACGGCTACGGTGACAAGAATCTGATCTGTACCTGTTCCAGCGTGGAGCAGTTGGCGGCCGAGTCGGCTGCCCTTGGCGAGAACGGGGTGTAACTTGGGCCCGGCTGAAGTCCAGGTATTGTGGTCCGGCAGTGATTGCTTCAAGGCCTTCTTTGATCCCGACGCGGGCTTGGTCGAGGCCGTTTCTAACAAGCTCGCCAGTGGAGGGACGTCGGTCTCTCTGGGTGAGGGGCTGGTCCTCTCCTTCGATGAAGAGGAGCACGTGGTGCATTTGTCTGTGGCAGTGGAAGGCTGCACCGATGAGTTGGAAGAGCCCCTTGAACGCCCCGGGAATGAGCGAGCTGCCACCTTTGCGGAGGTGGAGGTCGAACCTGACGTTCAGGCGAGTTGTTCTTTTGATCCGGCAGCCGGCGTTCTGCGAGTCCGGTTTGAAGAGCGCGTGGCCGGCGAATGGGGGCGTATCGGCTCTAATCTGGTCTGGCTGGCATTGGATGGGGAGCAACGGTTGGCCGGTATTGTGATCGAGGGCATCTCCCACGATCCAGGTGGAGCGGCACAGCTCGCCTGGCTGCAGGAAATGACGGGTGAGTGAGCGCTCCAGCAGCGGTCTCTTCCTGTCGCGGACCTGCGAGTACCTGAGCCACACCTATCCCCAACGCCTGACGACTGCCCTGAGCGTATTGCCCGAAGGTGACCTGTGGTGGCAACCGCACTCAGGAGCTTTGAGCGTGGGAACGATTCTCAAGCACCTTGAAGGCAACGTGAGGCAGTGGATTCTCTCGGGAATTGGGGGCGAGCCCGACGCGCGGGAGCGCTCCGGCGAGTTCTCGAATGAGTACCGAGAAGAGGCAAGTGGTGAGCGCACCGTTCTGCTTGATCGACTGAAAGCTACGACGGGTGCAGCCGCCGAGTTACTCGCTTCGCTCCAAGAGGATTCCATGCAGGCGGATTTTGTGATCCAGGGATTTGACGTTACAGGCTTGGAGGCGACCTACCACGTCGTAGAACACTTCTCGTGGCACGTGGGCCAGGCCGTTTGGATTGCTAAAGCCCGCGCGGGTATCGACCATGGCATCGCGTTCTACGACGAGGCTCAGGTCAATCGCGACCGCAACGGATAGATCTATCGATCGGCTTTAGGGTCTCAATCGGGGACACGTCGGTAGTATTTTTGCTGCGCAATAGCGAAGTGTCGCAGGTTCATTTTGGGCCTAGTGGTAGGAATCCAGAGGCTCCCTTAGATTGGATGTTGCGCTTCGACGTTGCTGCATGTCTGGAGTTCGGATGACTGTGTGAGTCACTCCCGCCTCAGCGGTGGGATATTCGATTTCCTCTGCACGACTCCGACGGAAATCGCGGACTCTGCCCTCGTATTAGCTTCGCCATGACACCCACCCCTAGCCCACCAATGCCGCCCGCTTCCGCGGCCGGTCGGGCCTTTGTTGTTCGGGCGCTCATCCTTGCTCTGATGCTAGGCTTACTGGCGACCGAATGGAGCCTGCGGTCCTACACGTCCTACGGTGCGAGCGTTGAACACAAGGCCGACTCCGATCTGGGTTGGCGTCTGCAAACGGCAGACCTGGTCTATGGAGAGTCGGGGATCGCGTTGCGTATCAACTCCCATGGTTTCCGGGATCAGGAGTGGCTCCCTCCAGGATCTGGAGAGGGGGACGTATTTCGCATCGCCGTTCTGGGCGACTCGGTCACCTTTGGCGCGGGGGTCAAAGAATCCGATCGCTGGACGGACCTGCTGGAGGGGGCCATCTCTGCCGAGGCTGGTCAGCGCGATGTCGTTGTCATGAATTTTGGCCTTCCGGGATACACCCTTGAGCAGATGGCCCAGTGCTATGAGCATGTTGTGCGACCCTACAAGCCCGGTCTGGTCTTGCTCGCTCTCAATGACATTTCTGCACGGCAAGCGTCTGTCTTAGAGCCCGAGCATGGCTCTACTTTGGCTCAAGCCGTGCGTGAGACTGCGGTGTACGATTTCTGGCAGCGCTCTATCTCGGCTGAGGTTCACGCCACAGGTCGGCGATACAGTTCGCGGGAACGAGCGGAGCACAGGAGGCTGAAGGCCATTTGGGAGGAGCCTTTTGCGCCAGCCCACGAGCTCATGTGGCGGCGTTTCATCAGGAGGACGGCGGAGCTCGCTGATGCGGTCCGCTCGGACGGATCACAACTGGTTCTCATCCCATTGCCAGCATTCGTTCACTGTCGTCAGCCCGAGGGTCCGCGCCTAGCGGCGCGCTTGGCCGACTGGGAGCCGATCCATGAGCTTCCCCGCATTGACTCGTTCTCAGGGGTCCTCAAGGTTATGAGTCCGCTGCTGAAGCACGTGGAGGAGTTGGGCTTGGATTCCGATCTGATTTGGTCGAACGGCGCAGGGTTAGAGGGCCTCCTCGATCCCCATTGGGCCGACCAATCACTGTTCTTCTTGCACGATCGAAGGCATCTCACTCCTACGGGGCACGCCTTGGTGGCCGAAGAAATCCAAGCAGGTTTGCGTCAATTGGGCTTCATCGGAGCCTGATCATGTCATTCGTCCAACTGGACTATCTGGTCTTCCTGCTCTTGGTACTCGGGCTGTTTCAGTTCGTGCCGGTGCGCATGCGCATCGCCTACCTGCTCATTGCGAGCATCGTGTTCTACCTGCACGACCAGCCGATCTATCTGCTGCTGCTTGCGGTGTCCTCCCTGTTGGATTTTGCCGTCGGGTTGGGCATGGGGCGTACCCAGAAGGTGCGTACCCGGCGTTGGCTCTTGGGCTGTAGCCTGGCCGGAAACCTAGGACTCCTGGGGGCCTTCAAGTACGCGGGTGTGTTTTTGGGCGAGGCCCCGGCTGCAGCCGTGGGCAACCCTGTCCTCGGCGGAGCATCCAGCCTTCCGCTGGGAATCAGCTTCTACACATTTCAGACGCTGGGCTATTCCATTGACGTCTTTCGAGGGCGTGTACAACCCTGCCGCAGTTGGTCCCAGTACGCCCTGTACGTCTCATTCTTCCCGCAGCTCATCTGCGGGCCTATCGAGCGCGCGAAGAACCTGCTTCCCCAGTTGACTCGATTGCAGTTGCTCAACCCAGCGAACCTTTCCTTGGGGGGGCGGTGGATTCTGTGGGGGCTAGCCAAGAAGTTGGTGATTGCCGATCGTTTCCGACCGTTGCTGCTGGAGGTGTTCCATCACCCCGAGGGTGTGGATTCGCTGACGCTCTTGAGCGTGAACCTCGCGCTTCTCGTCATCCTCTACCTCGATTTCAGTGGCTACATAGACATCGCGCGTGGCAGTGCTGTCCTTTTCGGTGTTCGACTTGTACCGAACTTCCGTTCGCCATTCCTGGCCACCAGCGTGGGATCTTTCGCGGGTCGATGGCACACCTCGTTGATCAGTTGGCTACGCGAAAATCTGTATCGACCCTTGATGCGTCTGCGGTCGGGATCCTTGGGGATTCTGTGGATCAACCTGCTCTTGTTCGGATTGGTCGGGCTCTGGCACGGCGCGCGCTGGACCTACATCTTGTCCTGGGGGTCGGCCGGCTTGGTGATCACGCTTGAGCAGTGGATGCGCCGCAGCAGGCGCACCAAAGAGGACTCTGCAGTACGCATGGGCGCGCTTATTCCCTGGTTATTCACCATGCTCTACCTGGCCCTCTTCACCGCGGGTTTCTACAGCCTCGAGCTGTCGACCGCCACGGCGAACCTGCGGTCCGTCTTTGGTGGGGGGATGCCCACCGGTGAGAGCCTGCCGTTTCTGGCCCGCATGTTGGGCTTGCTCGCCGTGGGCCTGGCACTACATGGCGCGGGCAGCGTGGTTAGCCTGGACCGGCTCTGGAACCGTGTGGGGGGTACCGGGCGCGCGGCTTGGTTCCTCCTGCTGGCGGGCGTTGTCCTGCGCTTTCAGGTCGTGGAGATCCAGTCGTTCGATTACTTCCGCTTCTAGGCCGGGGGTTTAGGGCTAATCGCCCCGGGCCGACAATATTCAGCTTTGGAAGCGCTCTTTGCTGGATCGCGATCAAACCGCCGGATAAAGGTCCGAAATGTCACTCTACCGGCATGGACACGTTGGGATAAGTCACGGGTTTTCCGGGACTCGGTCAGTCGAGTCCGAGTGCTCCGAGTAGGCGGTCGCGCACGGAGGTTATCTCCACGACGCCATTGTCCGGTTCGGGGTTTGTCGTACCCCAATTCAAGCTGGAGACGAAAACGGGTCCGTCATCGGGGTGATCGGGCTTGCGCCCGTGGCTGCCGCGGACGAGCTGCGCATCGACTGGGATAACCTTGAGTAGGCCCCGGTGGCCGAGCTTCTTGCGCGCCAGATAGCCAGCAACTTTGAGGTGTGGGAATGAGATAGCCGGGTCCATAAACATCTCGCAGGGGTCGTAGCCCACCTTGCGGTGGATGTCGACCGTCCGGGCGAAGTCTGGCTCCGATGCGGAATCGGTCCAGTAGTAGTAGGTGAACCAGGCGCCGGATTCGGAGACGGCAACCAGGTCGCCGGCATTGGGGTGGTCGATGCCATGGGTGCTTTGCTCGGCGCGATCCATGACATGCTCGACACCCGCCAGCTCCTGTAGCGCGGCGCGGGCGCGTTCGAGTGTGCCCTGCCCCTGACAGTAGATGTGGGCCACCTGGTGGTCTGCCACCGCGAAGGCTCGGCTGGCAAAAGTGTCGAGAACCTCGCCGGTGGGGGTGGCCCGCACTTCCAACAAGCCTGCTGCTCGCAGGGCACGGTTAATGTGCACCGGCCGCGAGACCTCCTGGATGCCATACTCGCTCACCACAAGGGTCTGGGCACCGCACTCATCCGCACTCTTGACCAACTCCCCAATCAGGATATCCAGCTCGGCTAGGGCTTGGCGCGAGGTCGCGTGCTCAGGACCGAACCGCTGGTGGCTGTAGTCCAGGTGCGGCAAGTAGGCCAGGGTTAGGTCGGGGTTCTGGATGCGCAAGGTGCGTTGTGCTGCAGCGGCGATCCACCGACTCGATGGCAGGCCTGCTTTGGGTCCCCAGAAATCGAAGAACGGGAAAGTCCCTAGGTCACCTTCCAGGTCTTTGGGGAACTCCGTTGGCGACCCGTAGACCGCAGGAACTTTGCGACCGTCAGCCGGGTAGTAGGGACGGGGGGTGATGGACCAGTCGACTGCGGCGCCCATATTCCACCACCAGAAAAGTTTGGCGCAGGTGAAGTTGGGGTCCCGTCGGCGCGCGGTCTCATAGATCTTCTCACCCTGGACGTGCCCATTCGACTGACGCCAGAGCGCGACCTCGCGCGAGTCCGGAGCCATCCACCCATTGCCGACGACCCCATGCTGACTTGGCAGCGTGCCCGTCAACAGGGTGGCCTGGGCGCTGCAGGTGACCGCGGGTAGGACGCTCGACATGGGCGCCGCACATCCCCGCTCGGCCAAGGCGGCCAGGTGGGGCGTGTCGGTGGAGATCTGACGGCGGGTCAGACCAACGGCGATAATGGCAAGTGTTTTGGCCACAGGACCCGCAGCCTAGCGTGTTCAGCGCGCTAGCAGGGACTGTTGGATGGCAAGCAGTATGTGCTCGGCCAACTGAGGATCGTTTGCGCCTGTCTCGGAGTGCCAGGCTCGCACCCGAAGGATCGCCTTTGTGCCTGCACTGTCAAACGGCTCAACCGCCACCTGGACCTGTGTCTTTGGGGGAAAACGCCCATCTCCCCATAGTCCGGCTGCCAGCATCGCGGACTCGTTTATGACCATTTCACCCGATGAGGCCTGCACCACCCGCCGAGCGTGGGGCCAGATCGTGGCGGGGGAGTAGCTCAGGACGGTCCCCTGGCTATGGCTGGAGGCCGTGGACCCGCGCGTGCCTGATCCCGCACCGGTTCCTGTACAACTCCACACGCTGGCGGCTGCGAGGCACAGGACGATGGACACGAGGAGCTTAGGGGTATTGCACATGACCTAGGGTTACTCAAAGGGGAGGGGTAGTTCCAGCCGAAACCCGCACGGGGAATGTAACCTGACAGTCATGCCTGAACTTCCCGAGGTCGAGACTACAGCCCGGCTCCTGCGCGGCCCCCTCGTGGGGCGTCAAGTATCCGGACTGGAGGTGCAGTGGCCACGGAGTCTGGGCGGGCAAGAGGAGGCGGAGGTGCGGGAGCATGTCAGGGGCGCGCGTATCACAGGCGTCACGCGACGCGCCAAACTGGTGATCATCGAGCTGGCGCGCCGGGGCCGCCGAATCGGCATCCTGGCCGTGCACCTGCGTATGACGGGTCGTCTTGTGGTGATGGACAAGCGCACCGACCCGGGGCGATTTGCGCGGGTGAGTTTACTCCTCGACCGTGGTGTGCTGCACTTCCTGGACGTGCGCAAGTTCGGGCGCATGACCTGGCATGCTGACCCCACAGACCTCTTTGCTCGCTATGGACCGGAACCCCTGAGCGAGGAGTTTTCGGTGGCTTGGCTACGCCGCGCCCTCGGGGGACGCAAACGAGCATTGAAGCCGCTTCTGCTCGACCAGTCATTCTTGGCAGGGTTGGGCAACATCTATGTGGATGAGGTGCTGTTCGGTGCTGGCCTGCATCCCCTAAGGCGATCGGACAGGGTTCCGGGGAAGAAGGTCGCGCTCCTGCACGGCATGATTCAGACGGTGTTGCGTGAGGCCATCGAGCGCGAGGGGTCCTCCTTTGACGAGTTCTATCGAACGCCGGAGGGGCAACCGGGGGCCTACCAGGAGCAGTTTAAGGTCTATGGACGGACCGGCAAGCCCTGTCGTGCCTGTGGGCGGGCTATTCGACGGCTGGTGGTGGGCCAGAGAGGGACTCACATCTGCACCCGTTGTCAGCCTGCTCCCCGCCCTCTATCCTCCCCGCGGTCATGATTGAAACCAACGCGTTCAAGAAGGGGGTTTGCTTTGTCTATAAGGGCGAGCCCATGATTATTGCGGACTACACCGTGAGCACGCCTACAGCTCGAGGGGGCAACACGATATTCAAGACCAAGCTGCGCAACCTGAAGAGCGGCCAGATCTTGAATGAGTCCATCCGCAGTGGAGAGAAATTCGAAGAAGTCGACATGGAGCGCCACAAGGCGAGCTTCATGTACAGCGACGGCACGGATTGGCACTTCATGGATGATGAGACTTACGACCAGTTCTTTTTCGACAAGAAGGGTCTCGGCGGCGCGGAACTCTACTTGAGCGACGGAATCGAAGGTCTGCAGGCCGTGCTGATCGACGGTGTCATTCTCGCCATCGAATTGCCGCTATCGGTTGATATGACAGTGACCGAGTGTGACCCCACCATCAAGGGGGCCACAGCCCAAGCGCAGCTCAAGCCGGCGACTACGGAGGGCGGTTTGATAGTCCAGGTTCCCTCCTACCTCTCCGCTGGAGAGCGCATTCGCGTGGATACGCGTGACGGTCACTTCCTCGAGCGAGCGAAGTAGCGTCTAGCTAGCTGCGCATCTTCCAAACGGCGTTCACTTCTTCAATGTCGGGCCATTGCTCGGCACACATTGAGAGGTACAGGGTGACGTCTTCGGGCGGGTGAGCCTCATCGAGACTTGCCACGGCTGCGGCGACCTTGGTCGGGTCGGGTCGGTCGGTGGCGGGATCGTCAATCATGCCCTCTTCGTGCTTGACGTCGGTCGCATCGAGGAAGGCTGTGATGATCGGCTTGCAGCTGTTCATCAGGTAGGCACCGAAGAGCTCATAAGCCAGCTCGGCATTGCTGTCTGACTGGAGGATCAACCGTGCGCGACCGGCGCGCTTGGCCATGGGCAGCCGTTTGATTGTGTGCGGCCGGAATTTTAGTGCTGCGGCGACCTCGCCATCGAGCGGGCCAAAACCGTCCTTAGATAGCGTGTCGTAGATGTGGAGGAAGCGATCCTCGCTCATCTGCTTGAGTTGTTGAATGACCTGCATACTGAGTCCTTGCGGCGAAGGCTGGGAGGCGCGATTGTGGGCGCAGATTCTACCTGCCGTCCAGCCTGAAGCCCATCCCCATGCAACCATCCCAGCCGCCCCCTCGCCCTGAGCTGAGCCCGCAAATGCAAGAGCGGGCCAATTCGTGCTACGCCTTCTTCGCGACCCTCTTCGTGGTGGTGCTCGTGCTCACCAATGTCATTGGAACCAAGCTGTTCGTGCTTTTTCCGGACGGTGGTCCTAGCTGGCTGATGGGTGGCAAGCCGGTGACCCTGACATCGGGCATTATCACCTACCCCCTGACCTTCCTTCTAACCGACATCGTTTCGGAGATTTGGGGTCACCGACGCGCCGGGCGCATGGTGATTTGGGGTTTCGTGATGAGCCTCATGATGTTGGGCATCTTGCAGGTAGCCATCGCCCTGCCACCCTCTGATATTTGGACCCAGCCGGATCTTGGGTTCCCAACGGGTGCTGCTATGCAAAGAGCCTTCTCTGCGACCTTTGCGAACCCAGCCATCCTTCTCTTCGCGTCCATGCTGGCCTACCTCGTGGCTCAGTTGATGGATGTTCGCCTCTACCGCTTTTGGTGGAAGGTGACCGGCGGGAGGCACATGTGGATCCGTAACAACGGCTCCACCATGATCAGTCAACTGGTTGACACGACCATCGTGAACGGGATCTTCCTGCACTTCGGCCTGGGTCTTGCCCGTGCCGACGTGATCGGCATCATCGTGGCCGTGTATCTGTGCAAGGTTGCCTTAGCCATCGTGGACACCCCTTTGATCTACGCCGGGCGATGGATTGTGGAACACGTCCTGGGATTGGAGCACGATCCGGCTAGGGAAGGCGCGCCGTTGGCCTGAGGGCTGGTCTTAGCTGACCGTTAGTACCTTGACCCGGAATCGGATGGGGATGCCGGCGAGGGGATGGTTGGCGTCGAGGATGACGGCTTCGTTGTTGACTTCCATCACGCAGGCGTCGAGGTAGCCCTCTTCTTTGGGGTCTTCATCCGGAGTGGCTTCGCCTTCCTCCCCGTCGTCCTCGAGGGCGATAGACAGGTACTCCCCCACCTCGATTTCCAAGTCCTCTTCGAATTCGCTGCGAGGTACCGTGAAGATCATCTCGGGGTCCTTGTCCCCGTAGCACTCTCCGGGCTCGAACTCGACCACGACATCTGCACCCTTTGCCATGCCGGCAAGGGCTTCTTCCAGCTTGGGGGGCAGATCTTCCTGGCCATGGATGTAGTCCATGGGCGCCGTCTCGTCGCTGGACTCTAGGACCTTGCCGTCCATGCCTTCGATTACGTAGCTAAACTCAACTTTGCTTTGATCTTGAATCTTCAATCGAGTGTCCTGTTTTCTTGGGGGGACCCTGGGGTGTTGCGGATGCGCGTGTCAGGTAGGTATAGCCGTGCAGGCTGGATTCATATCGCCGGAGAAACAGAGCGGACTCTTCGTCGCTCATTTGCTTCATGGCTAGGGCGTGCTCTACGTGCCGCCGCACTGTACTGCGTAGTTCTGATCCATGGTACTTCACGTGGGTGAGGACATCTTCAATTCGCTCGCCGGCCTGAACATGCACCAGGCGAGGGCGCCCGTCAGGCTCAATCTCCACATGGACCACGTGCGTGTCGCCGAAGAGGTTGTGGATGTCACCGAGGATCTCCTGGTAGGCACCGAGCAGCAATATCCCCAGATAATAGGGCTGATCTGCGATAGGTGGGTGCAGTTCAAGGACGCGCTTTGTGCCGCGGATGCCGATAAAACGGTCGACTCGGCCGTCGGAATCACAGGTCAGGTCGGCCAGAATGGCACCCTGCTTAGGCTCTTCATCCAGCCTGTGCAGGGGCAGAATTGGAAAGAGCTGACCGATGGCCCAGGAGTCCGGCAGGCTCTGGAATATCGAAGCGTTCAGGAAGTAGGTGGCTGCGAGGTCTCTTTCCAGACTAGCCAGAGCGTCGGGGACGACCTCCATGTGGCGCGTAACGCGCTGCACACTTTGACAGGTTTGGGAAAATAGCTGCTCCGCGCGGCCCTTGTCCGTCAGGGATAGGTGGCCCGTATTGAAGAGTTGGAGGGCTCGCTCGCGGAGCTCTTGAGCATCGTGGTAGTGCTCGACAGCATTGTCCTCGGTGATGCCATCGGCAAGATCCTTGAACTCCTCAAGTAGATCATGGTGGCTCTCTTGCACGTCGAGCAAGGGAGCCTGACCGCTGAGCCCCGTAGTCCCCACGACCTCGGTCACGAGCATGGAGTGGTGGGCCACGAGGGCCCGGCCCGACTCAGTGAGCAGGGTGGGTGGGTGGATTTTATGCTCGCGGCAAGTCTCTGCCAGGGCCCAGACGACGTCGTTGGCGTACTCCTGCAAGGAGTAGTTCATGGACGAATCTCCAGTGGAGCCCGAACCATCGTAGTCCACCGCCAAACCGCCACCGGCGTCAAACCAGATGATGTTTGCTCCCATGGAGTTCAGGTTCGCGAGGATTTGGGTGGCCTCTCGCATCGCCTTCTTCACGGCGCGGATGTGGGTGATCTGGCTGCCGATGTGCACGTGCAGGAGCTCAAGGCAATCGAGCATGTTGGCATCCTCCAGCGTTTCGATCACCGTGACGATTTCCTGTGCGGTGAGCCCGAATTTGGAGCGTACGCCGGTGGACTCGCTCCAGCGTCCACTGGAGGGGGAGGTTAGCTTGCAACGTACGCCGATGCGCGGCCGGAGGTTCAAGAGGCGCGCGCTGCGCAGGATGGTTTCGAGTTCGCTGAGTTTCTCGATCACGATCACGCTGGTGATCCCTATACGCGCCGAGAGCAGAGCCATCTCGATGTACTCAGCATCCTTGTAGCCATTGCAGATGAGTAGCGATCCCTCACCTGCCTGTAGGGCGATGCCCGCGATGAGCTCGGGCTTACTGCCGACTTCGAGACCCATGCCGTGCTGGCGTCCCTCTTCGAGGAGCCCTTCGACGACCCACCGCTCCTGATTGACTTTGATGGGGAAAACGCAGCGGTAGGCCCCGGGATAGTCAAATTCGTTGCGGGCCTGGGAGAAAGCGTCCGTGAGCTGCCGTACGCGGGCGCGCAGGATGCCCGGGAAGCGCAGGAGGACGGGGGTGTCGATGCCGCGGCGCCGGATGGTGCGGGTGAGCTCGAAGAGGTCCGTCGTCGGGCCGCTTGGAGAGTCCGGGTGGACCTGGAGGTTCCCGTTTTCGTTGATGGAGAAAAATCCCGCGGCCCAGGTGGGGACCTGGTAGAGGTCGGAACTTGAGGCAGGGGTCCAGCGGGCCATGCAGGGAGTATAGGCGGGAATTCGCCCGTTGGGGGGGGAGGGAAGGGATAGGCGGCGGGGTCGGGGCCTGGACATAAACCGGGCGGGGCTTGTAACGGGGGAGCCCTTGGAATCGTCAGCCCGGGTGGGTGGGGGCGGTGGTTGGGAAAGGGCCAGGATTTCAGCGGAAGGCTCCAAACAAGCACGAGGAACCCAGACCGTCCGCGTGGCCCCTTCACTACCCTACGCCCATGACAAAGATCCGCTTCACCAAGTCCATCGCTCGCCTGCTCGACGGTGACTACCTGCTCATCGTTGGAACCGAATCCACCCTGCGGGACGGTTCTGTGCTCGACTGCCTGCCGGAGGAGCACATGCGTCTGGCTCTCGACCTGCTCACCGACCTCAAGCCGGGTGAACGCGGTGCGGCTGCGGGGACGCTCACCGGCTCCACACCGCGCAAGCTGGCTGTTGGGGTACTTCCCGATTCAGTCTCGCGGCACAACTCACCCGCGAGGGCAGAAGCCATCCGGCGTGTGGTTTCCTTGTCTTCCACCGGCACTCGCGGAAAGGCCGGCCTCTTGCTGTTCTTGGATGAGCCCGATCATTTGCTTCCAGCCGCAAATGCCATCGCACGTGCCCTCCCGATGTACCACGCCAACAAGCGCGTGAACCCTGAGCCCATCCTGACCATCGCAGCGGTGGGACCCGGCGAGCGCACTCTGACAGCGAGCGCACAGGTCAAGGTTACGGTAGATAGTTCACGCGAAGCGGCGCGGATGGTCGATTTCCCGCCGAGTGAAATGCATCCGGGCCAGATGCAGAAAGAAGCGACCCGCATGCTCCGCGGCTGCGAAAGGGTGACCCGCAAAGCCATCGTCGGGAACCGCTTGCTCGATGCCGGATTGGGTTGCCTGCACGCCGTCGGACGCACGGCATTGGAAGCCCCGCGGCTCATGGTACTCACGTACAAACCCAAGCGCGCTACCAAGAAACACATCGCGCTTGTGGGTAAGGGAATCACCTACGACACAGGCGGCCTGTCATTGAAGACCGGCGGACATATGGTTGGAATGAAGAGTGATATGGGTGGCGCGGCCGCGGTTATCGGGGCGTTCAACGTGCTCGCACGGAGTGGATGCCGACACAAACTAAGCGCCGTTCTTTGTCTGGCAGAGAACGCCGTTGGACCAAGCGCCTACAAGCCCGATGACATCCTGCGCGCCCACTCGGGTCTGAGCGTGGAGGTCAACAACACCGACGCCGAGGGGCGCCTGGTGTTGGCGGATGGTGTCAGCTACGCGGCCCGGGAGTTGGGCGCGGACACGATCCTGGATGCGGCCACCCTCACCGGGGCCCAGCTAGTGGCCACTGGAAAACTTCACGCGGGACTGATGTCTAATGACGGCGACCTAGAGGCACTCATGGTGGAAGCTGGTCGTGCGTCTGGGGATCTGGTGCATCCTCTTCCGTTTGCGCCGGAGTTCTACAAACCGGAACTCAGCAGCGCGGTGGCTGATATGCGCAACTCGGTGGCCAATCGTGCCAATGCCCAGGCCAGTTGCGCAGCTCAGTTCATCTACTGGCACATCGAGGACACCGGAGCGCGCTGGGCACACGTGGATTTGGCAGGCCCCTCCATGTTGGGCAAACGCGCTACCGGGTTCGGGGTAGCGCTGCTGTCGGAAGCGGTGAGACGGCTTTGACCGAGGGCCGGTATGATTGGCGCATGACCCCACGCCGACTGATGCCGTCCGTCTTGATAGCTGCGGCGCTCGTCGTCGCGGTCGGGTGGTACGTCACACGAGGGTCGGCCGCGCTCGCACCCGGCCCCGCGCCCCAACAGCAGGATCCGGCGACACCGGTCACGTCGAGCCTCGACGGAGCCCAGGATCTGGCGCAAGGCGAGGGAGCGGGCGAAACGCGTGCCGAGGTCGGCCTTGAAGTCACCGAGATCGGGTCCAAGGTCGCGATGCAGGAGAGCGTGCTGCGCGGACGGGTCGTGAGCGACGTGCTCGGCTCGCCCCTCCCTGGCGCCACCGTGGTGATCAGCCGGCGAATGAACAGCGAGTTCCATATCCCCGACACGCAGGAGCGCAACGCACGCCAGCCCGTCGTCACGGTCGTGACCGACGACGAGGGGCGCTTCGAGGTCGCTGTCCCAACGGCCGTGCCGCTCGACGTGGAGGCCAGCGCCAGCGAGCACGCCACCGCCCGGCGCGACCACCTCTTCGCAGGGGACGACGTCGAGCTGCGGCTTATGGCTGCAGCGATCCTCGAAGGCGTCCTGACGCTCGCGTCGGACGGCTCAGCGGTCGAGGGCGCTCTAGTGCTCGGCAAGGACAGCCGGCGGGTGGAGCAGTGCCGCGCGCGCACGGACATTAGCGGCCGCTTCCTCTTCAAGGACTTGCAGCCGGGCCTCTTCATCTTGCAGATCACCCCCCGAGACGCGGCCCCTCCTCCGTCAAAGACGATCGAGCTACGCCAGGGCGAGCGGACCTGGCTGGAGCTGGCCGTGGACCCCGGCGTCCGAATCCACGGCATAGTCAGTGACCCGTCTGGTGGCCCGATCGCCGGCGCTGAGATCGGCCTGGGGGCCTCCTTCAAGCGGTCCGTGTTCACGGACGCGCACGGCATGTACGAGATGTTCGGGCTCGGCGGAGCCAGGCGCCGCGACCTCGGCGATCCCCGGGTCCGTGCGGAGGGCTACGGCACCGAGGGGAAGAGGCTCAGCGATTCTGAGCTGGCCCAGGACACCCAGCTGGACTTCGTGCTCCATCCGGCGCGGTACGCGACGGGACGGGTCATTGACACCGACGGCGCTCCGCTTGAGGGCGCCTACGTCGCCGGCGTCGGATCCAAGAAAGTTGAGGGCGTGTTCCGCCGGGACTGGGAGTCCACGGTCACGGGGGACGACGGACGCTTCGAGCTCGCCAGCCTGCACCTCTTGATCGACCACCAGCTCCTCCTCCGGAAGGAGGGGTACGGCGCGCGGGTCTACGACTTCCCCGCCGACGAGGGAGACCGGGAGCAGATCGACTACGGCGACCTCGTGCTGCACCCGGGCGGGCGTATCGAGGGGATCTTGATGTCCCAGACCGGGGCTCCGCTCCCCGACCACCTTATCAAGCTGCGGGGCGCGAACGAGGACCGCGGTCGCTTCCGTCCAGAGGCCGAGGCCCTGGAGGGCACCTGGGTGACGGCGGTGCGGCACTCTCGCACCGACACCCAAGGGCGCTTCCACTTCAGCGACCTGCCGGGGGGTGAGCTCAAGGTGACCGCGTCGGTTCGCGGCCGACCCGAGGCCAATGACGAGGCGACCGTGGAGCTGCCGGAGGGAGGGGAGGTCGAGGGCGTCGAGCTGACCCTAGATGTTGGCGACCTCATCACCGGCGTCGTCCTCACTCCCGACGGCTTGCCCGCCGTCGGGGTCTTCGTCCAGGTGGCCGGGGGGAAGGACCAGCCCCGGATCCGCACGTCATCTGGCGCGGGCGGGCGCTTCGAGCTGCTCGGTGTGACCGAGGACATGGGCGTGGTCGATCTGTTCACCATCATGGCGTCCTACAACTGGGGTAACCCGGACGCTCACCTCGGGGCCAGCCGGACGGTCAGCGCGCACGCTGGCGACAGCGACCTCGTGCTGGAACTGCGCGAGCTCGTGCTCATGACCGGGAGGCTCGAGGACGCGGAGGGGCAGCCGGTCGATGGTGTGCAGGTCCTGGCCTACCTCAACGGCTCGGCGCAAGTGCCGCGAGACGCGTTAGCGAGGGCCACGAGTGACGAGGGTGGAGCCTTCCGCCTGGACCTGCCGGAGGAGTGCCTGGTCGACCTGGTGACAGGCACCTACATCCCCAAGTTCGACGACACCATCGAGGCCTCCGAACAGGCGCCGCCGGAACCTGCGGTGCTCAAGTTAGTCGCGAGCGACGCGCAGGGCGTGGTGCTCCAGTTCGCCGAGTGACACTCCCAAGGACGGCCCGGGCGCGAGTTCCGGCACCGGCCTAGGGGGTTACCCGCACGCGGCCCTTGCCTCCATCGCGACCAGCAGCCGCTCCGGTTCACGCTCCGCCATCCAACTCTTGCGATCGGCGGCATCGGTGATCAGCCGGCCCGCGCTCCAGACCTTCAGCAATTGCTTGAGGCGTGCGGCGCGTTTACGGGGACCGGCACCGGCGCTCTCCAGGGCGAGTGAATACTCGTGTAGGAACTCCGCCGCTGCCTGGGCGGTGACCTCCTGTCCAGAGAAGATCCACGGGTCAGCCAGGGCAGCGTGGCCCACCATGACGTACGCACAGCCCGTCACTGAGCGCATGCGCTCCAAATCGGCGTGGACCTGCACTCCGCCGTTGCCGCACACGGGAATATCCACTGCCTCCACCGCCCGAGTGATGCGCGTCCAGTCCACTTCTGGAGTGTAGCGCTCGCTGCGCGTGCGGCAGTGCACCGTCAGCAGGGATGCACCGCCTGCCTCGGCTGCTCGCGCCAATTCCTCGACACTCTCTGCATCATCAAAGCCCGCGCGGATCTTGGCGGTCACGGGCAGATCCGTACCACAGACTTGTACGCACGCGCGCACGATTGACTCCAGTCGCTTGGGCTCCCTGAGCAGGGCCGAGCCTGCGCAGCCCTTGAGAGCCCCCTTGGTGGGGCAGCCGAAATTCAGGTCCAGGAAGGCGGCGCCGGTCTCCAGAACAGATTCTGCTGTACCGGCAAGGGCGGATTCATGGCTGCCCATGAGTTGGACGCCCACTGGGATGGGACTCTCGTCCTGGCCCAGGTGCTTGCGAACCTGATCGGGCCGGTAGGCGTGATCCACTACTCGCAGGAATTCGGTGCACGCGCCCCCCAGGTCCTCTGCTTGGTGCCGCGCGAGGAGCACGGCCCGATAGCAGGGATCTGTCACCCCCTCCATGGGGGCCAGGAGCCAAGGTGCCGTGAAAGGCAGCCGGGGCACTCTAGTCCTTGTTTTTGATGTCTGCGCTAACGGGGCTGTGGCCCATCAGGTGCTCCACGAAGTAGTCCCATTTGCGTTGGGTGAAGTAGGACGAGGCGTCCCCGTAGCCGTGGCGCTTGCCCGGAATGATGAGCATGTCGAAGCGCTTGTTCTCGCGAATCAAGGCGTCAACAAGCCGCATGGTTCCGGCCGGGTGCACGTTGTTGTCCATGTCACCGTGGACGAGCAAGAGATGGCCCTTGAGGTTGGCGGCGAGTTCGGCATTTGAAGGCACCTGGATTTGGAAGCGGGTCTCGGCTTCCTTCTCCTCCTCGGTTTCTTCTCCGTCCTTCTTCTCGCCATCATCGTCGACTTTCTTGCCGTCCTTCTCGCCGTCCTTCTTCTGGCCGTCGCCGTCGACCTTAGTGTCGTCCTTCTTCTCTTCCTTGTCGTCACCTTCATCGTCACGGGCTTCAGCTTCGCCTCGCCCGCGGCTGCGACTTCGTGAGCGCTCTTCCTCTTTTTGTTCCACTTCGACCTCACGCAGGCCGTGGTAGCGCTCCGCCCAATAGTAGCCGTACACGTTGTTGTCGTGGTTTCCGGAGGAGGACACCCCGACCTTGAAGAAGTCGTTGTAGGGCTCTTGCATCAAGGCGGCTGCAGTCATGAAACCGCCGCCGGAGTGGCCGTAGATGCCGATGCGGTTGATGTCCACGTAGGGTCGCTGCTCGGCCAGTTGCTCGAGGCCCGCCTTCTTGTCCGCCAACCCGTAGTCGCGCAGGTTGAAATAGCCGTAGCTGTGGTAGGCCTTCGAGCGCCCGGGAGTTCCGCCTCGGTGACCCAGTTGCACCACCAAGAAGCCCAGCTGCGCCAATTGCTGGCGGCCATGGGAGGTGGAGAAGGAGTGGCTCACGCCTTCCATTTGGGGACCAGGATAGACCTCGGCGATGACCGCGTATTTCTTGGTGGGGTCAAAGTCGAAAGGCTTCCAGAGGTTGCCGTAGAGGTCCGTGATCCCGTCCGCTGCCTTGAAGGCAAAGGTCTCGGGCATAGTCCAACCCGCGGCATACAGACGCGACAGGTCCGACTCTTCGAGTTTCATGACCTCATTGCCTTCCGCGTCGCAGACCCGTGAGATGGGAGCCATGTCCACGCGGGAGCAGTTGTCCACGAGGAAGTTGCGCGTGGGGGAGAGGTCCGAGCGGTGGGTGGCATCACCCGGGTCGAGGAGAGTGAGACCCGTACCGTCCAGGAATACCCTGTAGAGATGGTCGTAGTAGAGGTTCTCACCCTCTTCACGTGCGTTGCCACGGAAGTAGAGCAGGCCCTTGTCCTCGTCCACCTCGACGATCCGGCTGGCCCGGAAGGGGCCGCTGGTGATGGCGTTCTTGAACTTGCCGTCCCGGCTGTAGAGGTAGAAGTGGCCCCAACCGCTGCGCTCGCTCCACCAAACCAACTCGTCGCGATCCTTTAGATAGCGCACGCTTTGGGTCGAGATATTGGCCCGTTGAAACCCTTCTTCGATCAGGGTTGTGCACTCAGAGGTGCGGGTATCGAGTGAGCAGAACTCCACGTTACGTACCAAGCGATCCCGCCGCAGGAAGCGCAGTGTGTCGCCGGTGCCGGTGTAGTCGAGTTCCACTTCCTCCTCGGCTTCCTCACCCTCTTTCTTTTCGTCGTCATCCTCGTCGTCATCTTCGTCGCGCGTGACGGTCTTGCCCCAGTGCACGTTGCTGTAGCCTTCGTCCTTCCATACGGGATCCACGCGGAAGAGGGTCTTGCGCGACCGGTCAAACACGTACAACTCGCTACGCCTGATGTTCTCCTCGCCGGGAAGTGGATAGGAATATGACTCGAGAGTCGGGCGCGGGGTGGAGAGGGAGTTGACGAGGAATAATTCCTCGACGTCCCGCGAGTCCCTGCGCGTGGCATAGAAAGCCGTGGAGTCCTGGGACCACGTCACGGATGGGCGCGATTTCTTGGGCTCTTCGGGCTTGTCGTCTTCTTCTTCAGTGTCCTTGGATTCCTCGTCCTTCTTGCCTTCCTTTACCTCCTTGACCTCTTCCTTGCCGTCGTCCTTCTTGTCGTCGTCTCCGGGTAGGAAGTCTTCGAACTCTCCAGTCTGAAGTATGTCGAGGTAAGCCTCTTGATCCTCGGCTAGCTGGCCCTGGGGGCCACGGAAGCGCCCACCCGAGAACTCATAGTCCTCCTCGCCGTTGTCCGTCAATTGCAGAGCCACGCTCTCGTCCACGGCGTCGGCCCAGGCCTCACGCTCGTCAACCTTCTTCTCGGGCTCTTTCTTCTCGTCGCCGTCCTCTTCTGAGTCCTTGGATTTCTCGGAGTCGTCGCCGTCAGTTTCCTTGGACTTCTCGTCAC
>JAPKBO010000238.1 GCA_028823395.1 Planctomycetota bacterium
GCGGATGTGCTCTCGGCTTCCGTAGATGACAACAAGATCGCCTGGTATGAGAACCTCGGGAGCGGTGCCTTTGGGGCGGGCCAAGTGATCACGACTGGTACGGTCAGAGCCTGCTCAGTCTACGCCACGGACCTCGATGGAGATGGCGATGCGGATGTTCTATCGGCTTCCTGGTTTGACGACAAGATCGCTTGGCATGAGAACCTCGGGGGCGGGGCCTTCGGGGCCGGGCAGGTGATTACGACTGCTGCGGTTACGGCCCGCTCGGTCTACGCCACGGACCTCGATGGAGACGGAGATGCGGATGTGCTTTCGGCTTCCGCGGGTGACGATAAGATCGCCTGGTATGAGAACCTGACTGTCTCCGGTGGCCCGACTCTGTTCTGCAATCCGGCCAACCTCCACTCAGGCGGCGGTTTCGCTAGCCTGGCGGCCTCCGGCTTTTCAGGTCCTGGCCGGTACCACCTGGCGTCCAACAACGGACCCGTGAACCAGTTCGGTTACTTCCTTCTGTCTGCAGGATTCAATGATCCTGGCGTGCCCGTCAGCCAGGGTCGACTTTGTCTTCAGGCTCCCACCGGTCGCTACAGTCCGGCCGCGGGGGGCGTCCTGGACTCGATGGGCCATTTTGATGCGGGTGGCGTATTCCAGAGTTTGAATGGAAACTCGTCTGTTGGCTCTGGCTTTGATGTCCCTTTCAATCTTCCGAATCCTCCGGGCGGCATAATCAGCGCTGGCGCCACCTGGAACTTTCAGTTGTGGTACCGCGACGGCGTCGCGTCCAACTTCTCGGATGGCGTTTCGGTCACCTTCTGACTGATCGTGTTCTGGGCTGTGGACCCAAGTCTGACCTCCTACGCCTCCAACGGCGTGACGGTGATGTTCCCCTAGGGGTTCGAGGCTGTTGTCAGGGGAACCCTGCCTGCCGCGAGGGGGTGAGAGAAGTCGGAACCGCTGGCCTCGACTTCTTCTTGTATGTGAGGGCGGAAACAGCATGCTGTTTCCGCTCAAGGGCTTGCGCCTTGGGTGTAGAGTCCCCTAGAGCTCGCGCACCCAGATCTTCCGGAACCGCATGGCGTGGGGTTCTCCGTGATCCTGTAGTCCTATGTAACCCTTCATTGGGCGGTCCTTGAGGCCGGTCTTGTTGAGTTGTAGATCAATGATCCGCTCCCCATTGAGGTCCACTTCGAGGTGCTGGTTGCGGGCGGTCACGATCATGCGGTTCCACTTGCCGGGGGCGAGAGACATGTTCTTGCTCGGGGGGCTGGTCATGATGATGCCGCCGTGATCGTGGTGGGTTAGGTCGCCCTTGTGACCCGTGCTGTCGAGGATTTGGGCTTCGATGCCCTGGGCGACGGGATCGTTTGTGTCGCCTACGCGGAAGTAGATCCCGCTGTTGCCCTTGGCGGGATAAGCGTATTCGATGTCGAGGATGAAGTTGGCGTATTGCTTGTTGCTCCAGAGGTAGTCGCTGAAGCGTTCCCAGCCTTTTTCTCCCGGGCGTGGTTGGAGTAAGAGTTCGCCCTTAGGTTGCGGGAGCCAGTTGCCGCTGGTGGTCCAATGGGTGAGGTCTTTGCCGTTGTAGAGTTGGACCCAACCCGCCTTGGGATCGCGGATCTCGCGCAGTCGGATGTTGCGCCAGCTCACCTTGAGGGGTGTGTCCTGGTGGCCGACTGAGTGGACTTGGAGGCCGATGAGACCCCGGGGGTGGGAGCCGTAGATTTTCTCGTGGGTGAGATCCGAGGTTTGGGTGCCATTGACCCAGACTTGGATGCGCGGGCCCACGGCTAAGACGCGGTAGGAGTTCCACTTGCCATCCAAGAAGTGCTTGTGAAGCGTGCGTGATTTGTCGGGGGTCATCCAGCCACCCGCGGCCTCCCCATAGAGGTAGCCCGCTTCTCCACCGCCGGGTCCTGAAGCCTCGATCTCAACCTGCGGACCGTTGACGCGACCAAGGAAGCCATCGCGCGTTTGGGAGCGGATTTGAACCCCGGAATTCAGGGCGTTATCCACTTGGACATCGAAGGTGAGCTCGAAGTCTGAATAGTCACGATTGGTGCAGAGGAATGAGTTGGGGCTGCCGTTGGCGGTTTGACCTTGGATCGTGCCATTCTCGGCGGTGTAAGTCGCGGTGCCGTTGCGTTGGGTCCAGCCGTCGAGGGTTTTTCCGTCGAAGAGGGAAACCCAAGGGCTCACTTGCTCTTGCCCCTTGGTGTCCTGGATTTGGGGAGAGGGTGCGACGCTGGTGAGAGCCAAGCCCGAGAAGGTGATGAGGCTGAGAGAGAGAAGGTTCTGCATGGAGAAGGAGTCTAGGGTATTGAGTCGCTTACGGGGGGCCCTAGGAGCAAGAGCCCCCGCACCCGTTCATCGGGAGGGGTTTGGGACTGGCGGTCTAGCGCGGCTCCAGGCTCCGCACGAACTTCATGCCGAGGGGGATCCTTTTGTTCGGGGCGCTGCGGCCGTTCGGAGCGGTCAGCTTGGTCAGCAGTGCCTGCATCTTCTCACGCCTTTTGCGTTCTGTGAGGAACAGGTTGCGCGTCTCGCCGAGGTCTTTCTCCAGGTCGTAGAGCTGGCCGGTTGCCGTGGGAGCAAGTTCGGGGAGGGCGTACGGTGCCATGAGTTCCCTCGAGTAGTCGTTGCCACCCGAACCCTTGTGGTCGAGGTACTTCCAGTTCCCGCAGCGCAGTTGGTACTCGCCCCGGAAGCTCTGGGTCAGTAGGTGTGGCCGGACCGGTTCGTCCTCGTTCGTGACACCCAGGAGGACGGGCAGTAGGTCAAAGCTGTCCACGGCCGCCTCCTCAGGCAACTCGTGGCCCACGAGGGAGGCGACCGTGGCGAGGATGTCGGTGGTACTCGCGAGCTGCGCGGAAACGTGCCCGGTCGGAATTCGATTGGGCCAGCGAGCGATGAGGGGCACGCGATGGCCGCCCTCCCAGCCGTCCCGCTTCATTCCCCGTAGGCCGCCCGCCGCATCGTGGTCGTGGTCTTCCCGCATCCATACGGTGTGCAGGGTCTCGGGGCCGTTGTCGGAGTGGAAGAGAACGAGGGTGTTCTCGTCGATGCCGAGTTCCACCAGAGTGTCGAGAAGCCTGCCAGTCAGGGTGTCCAGTTCGCGCACGAAGTCGCCCCGGGCGCCGGCTTCGGTTTTGTTGCTGAATTCGGGAGCGGGTAGGACCGGCGCGTGGCAGATCTGGGTCGAGAGCACCACGAAGAAGGGTTTCTCCGGGTGGTTCTTGCGGTGGTCGGTGATGAAGGCCGTGGCCTTTTCGTGAAACAACAGGTCCGCGTCGACGAAGCGGTAACCCGGGGACTTCCAGCCCTCGTCATTGTCCCAACGCCACTTGCCCCCCGGGTTGGGAAGGCTGTTTCTGCGGTGCCGTTCGCTGGCGGGGACGACGACCATCCCGTTTTCGATGTAGATATACAGGGGGTCTGTGGTGGGGCAGTTCGGAGTGATGAACGACTCGCTGAAACCCATGGCGTTGGGACCGTCGATCAGGGGCGTGCTGCGGTCGTAGTCGATCAGGAGCGAATTTTTGAACCCGCCACCCAGCCTCTCGCCGTCCTTGTCGTACCAGGTGAGGCCGACGTGCCACTTGCCGAAGACGCCCGTGCGGTACCCCTCATGCTGCAGAACCTCTGCGATGGTGAGGTCCTCCTCCTGGATATAGCTCGGGCCGCCGGGCCCCTCAAAGGCGCGAGTGCCGCGTCCCGTGCGACCGACGACCTGGCCGGTATAGAGTCCATAGCGAGACGGAGAGCAAATGGTCGAGGGGCTGTGCGCATCTGTGAAGCGGATCCCTTCCGCCGCCATTTGGTCGATCCGCGGAGTCTTATAGGCTGCCTTTGGGTTGTAGCAGGAGATGTCGCCGAACCCGAGATCGTCCGCATAGACAATGACGATGTTCGGTAGCTCCTGCCCCGCAAGGAGAGGAGCGCAGACGAGCAATAGCCCAGCAATTCGAGACGATATGGTCAGCATCTTGGAGAGCATAACAGCCTGGTTCAGCGTTAGGGAGTTTGGCTCAAGGTCGCGATCATGCGGAATTGAGGAGGTGCTGTTGAGGGGGCTGAATTTGGGGCTATGCGTCCGCTTCCTTCCGAGGTTGATCCATCTGGACGATCTGGGTCGCAGGGACTTTGACCTCTGTTGGCAGCGGGCAGGTTAGCGCTCCGATACTAGTGATCAACGGAAGACAGCCGCTGGGAAAGCCCGATCCTGTGGGGAGAGGACAGTCCTATGATGCCTCCCACGATTCCCCTCGAGGGGGTGCGTAGCTGGGTGCTTCAAGTGGACAGCGCCGGCAGCAAGCATTTGGAATACCGAGCCGACTGCCCGGGCCCCGTGCTGGATTAGAGGGGCGGCAGGGACTGCAAGCGCTTGTTACCAGCCAAATCGGGCACGGACCGCATCCCTGCCCGAATCGAAGCTGAAGCTGTCGAGCAGCTCACTCTGGTCATCTGAGTTAATGTTCCGCAGCTGGTCAGCGAACTGCTCGACGATGGCTTCGCGGTCGCTGTCGAAGGAGGCGCAGCGTACGATAGCCACGATCTCCCGAGGGGAGGTGAA
>JAPKBO010000239.1 GCA_028823395.1 Planctomycetota bacterium
TAAGCAGGATAGATTCACTGGCTTAGGCGGGAGGGAGGGAGGCGCTCCGTGCCTGTAGACCTACAGGCCCACGGGTTGAAGCATCGAACGACCTCTGGTCTCCAATTCGAGCATGCAATCCTGCCCGGCGGATGAGCTTTGTGGCCTAACCCCGCTGGGCAACATCTCTGGAGAGCCTGGAGGCGCGAGCGCGTACCCAAAACGAGACGGGTCCGGTCCGAACGAATCCATATTACTTTCGGCCCTCGTGGCCTGCGGGCAGCTCGACCTGAATGGAGGTGCGCAGGTACGCGATCAACTCCGCCACCTCCTGGTCTGCCAGGGTATCCAGCAGCCCGGCCGGCATGATCGACAGGTCATCGGTCCTGCGCGACTCAATCTGGGCCTTGGCAATGACCACATCCTGCTCCTCACCCGTGACACGCAGCGTGACCTGATTGTCGTCCTCTGAGATCACCAGGCCGGTGTAGAGGCGGCCGTCATCTGTCAGCACCAGCTCGCTCTGGTAGGCCTCACCGATCTCCTCGCTGGGGTTAAGGATGTTGCTCAGGATGTAGTCGAGATCGGCGCGGTTCGAACCGGTGATGTCGGGGCCCAGCACCCGGCCGACGCCGTACATCGTGTGGCACTCGGCGCAGGTGCGCTCGAAGACCGCGCGACCCCGGCTCGGGTCCGCGGCGGCCACCGTCCTGTTCGTGAGCAGCGCGCGGTACTTCTCGAGCGCTGCCTGGGTATCGGCGCTGAGCGACTCAACGGAGCCCCAGACCTCGACGAAGCCGGCGCCAACCACGTTGCGCAGTTGGCGAGCGACATAGGCCGGCACGTCCCGCCTGGCGACCTTGCCTTCGCGAATCGCCCGGGTCAGACGGTGGCCATACCGGGACCTGGAAGCGAGGGTCTGCACCACGGCCAGCCTCTCCTCCACGCTGAAGCTGGGGTAACGGGCCATCATCGCGTCAGCCAGGGCCGGCACCTCATAGGCTGCGACCGCTCGGATGGCTCCCAGACGCAGGTCGGCGTCGTCCATGAGCGCTTCGAGCCTGTCGCGCAGCCCTTCATCCTGCGCGCTCGCCAGGGCGCGCAGGGCTTGCAGCCGGTCCTGGGCGGGCGCGCCCAGGTCGTCGAGGGTCTCGAGCAGCCTGCGTGCAGCGCTGCGGTCTCCGAAGCCCTGAGCCAGCTCGGTCGCCAGCCTCGCGCTCGCTGGATCTGCGAGGAGCGTCGGGTAGACAGCGGCCCAGCTCGCCGGCGCCTCGAGCTCCTTGCGACCCCGCAACCCGTCGCGCAGACCCGCCAGGAGCGCAGCGCGCGGCGTGGAGGATTCACCGATGCATGCGACCAGGGCGTCGAGCTCACCGGCAGCGGTCAGTCGCCGCGCGATCTTGTGCGCCAGCTGGGGCAGCTTGCTCAGGCCGGCGATCTGCAACGCCCGCTGAGGGTCCTGCGCCACCGCCGGCTCGATGCCGAACCAGACCATCTTGGGGATGTTGTGGTCCGTGGCATCTTCAGCGTGTGAGACGAGGCCGGTCGCGATCGGCCAGCGGGCGGCGGGCTCGAGGCGCTGCATCGCTGCCGCGAGGTAGAGCCGCACGACGGGCGAAGGGTCGCTGACCGCCAGCTCGGCGAAGGTCCCCAGCACCTCTACCCCTGGCGCCGAATCCTCGCACAAGAGCTGGATCGACCAGGCGCGCACGTAGGGGTCGCTGTCGTTCAGCCCCGCTACCAGCGTGGCTTCATCCAGGCCGCCCGTGACGTGCAGCCCCCACATACCGCGCAGACGCAGGTCAATACTCGCGCCCCCCGAGAAGAGCTCGCGCAGTCGCGCGTGAGTCTCGCTGCCCAGCGCTCCGCTAGCGGCGCGTCCCTGCAAGATCAGCCGCGCGCGGCGTGCGTGCCACTCGCTGGGGCTGCCCTGCAGCGAGACCAGACCCTCGTCATCGAGGTCGGCCAGGTTGTCGTAGCGACCCGGCCAGTCAATGGCCCGGGACTCGGTGGGCGTGATGCGGAAGATGCGGCCGCTGTCCTTGTTCAACACCTGCCTGCCGCAGATGTCCCCGTCGTGCCAATCGAGCACGAACACATCCCCACCGGGACCGATCTCCGTGCTGAACCCTATCCACTGCGCGTTGTTCGCGAGCAGCAGGTCAGAGCCGTGGCGGGCCACGAACCCGGACCCGACCGGCTCGAGCACGTCGGTCAGGACCGCGTGCTCATGGATGTTGGCCATGAACAGCTGCCCCTGATACTCGGGCGGGAAGGCATCCGAGAGGTAGATGCTCGCGCCGCCGTGGGCCGACCGGTGCTTGTGGTCGACGATGGTCTTGATGTCGTCGTAGACGTAGGGGTTGAAGTGCTTGCCTCCCTGGCGATGGTAGATCCCGCCCGGAACGATGTGCCACAGGTGGGGAATCACGCAGGCCGTGATGAACAGCTGGCCCTGAGCGTCGTGGTCGATGCCCCAGGGGTTGCTGAAGCCGTGGGCGACGACCTCGAAGCGCTGCTTGGTCGGGTGATAGCGCCACACGCCGCCATTGATCTGGGTGCCCGCGCCCTGCAAGGGGAAGTCGCGGCGGAAAGGATCGCCGGGCTCGAGCAGGCTGGTACCGCCCTCGGGCTTGCCGACCAGGGAGCCCGTCGCGAAGCCCTGGCAGCCATACAGCCAGCCGTCCGGTCCCCAGTGGAAGCTGTTGAGGGTCTCATGCCTGTCGCTGATGCCCCAGCCGGTCAGGCGCACCTCGATGTCGTCCAAGTCCGCGCGATCGTCGCCGTCGCGATCGGGGATGAAGAGCAGGTTCGGCGGCGCGCCCAGCCACAGGCCGCCCATGCCCACGGCGATCGCCGCCGGGAAGGGGATGCCCTCCAGGAAGACCTCACGCTTGTCGGCCACCCCGTCACGGTCGGTGTCCTCGAGGATGAGGATGCGGCTGTCGCCGAACTTCGAGAAGCCATGCCCGCGCGACTCGTAGTCGCGGTTCTCCGCGACCCACAGCCGACCGCGGTCGTCCCAGCAGAAGGCCATGGGCTGGGTCATCATCGGCTCGCTGGCCCAGACGTTGACCTCGAAGCCCGGCTTGAGCGTCATGGCCTCGACCGCAGCCTGAGGCGTGAGCCACTCCGCCTCGCGCCCAGCACTCCCCGCCAGCTGCCAGAGGTTGGTGCTGTGGGTGCTGCCCGTGTAGGCGCTCCACTGATCGGCCAGCATCGCGCTGTCAAGCTCGCCGGTATAGACCACCAGCCGGTGCCGGATGATCTCCGTCTCGCCCCGCTTGATGTGCCAGTCCCCCCGCCGCGCGCGCACCGGACCTACACCTAAGGCGCCGTCCACGCGCCAGTGCTGGGGGAAGCCATGGTTCATGGAATGGTCGAGGATGGCGATGTGGCCGTGGTCAGGGCGGCCTTCGATCTGCATGCCCACATCGACCCACGTCGCGCGCTGCCCCTCGGCGGCCTCGCCCACCTTGTGCTGGGAGCTGGTCGCGGCGCCGGGGATGCCCTGACGCCACGGCATGCGCATGAACAGGCCGCCGTAGTCGTACTTGCCGATGGTCACATCCACGTGCGCCTGACCGCTCCAGATTAGGTCCAACATGTAGCTGCCGTCTGCCTCGGTCAGGCTCCAGCGCTGGGTCTCGGTCAGCAGCGGCTGTCCGTTCTCCCCCAACAGGTCGTATTCGAGCTGCCAGGCCACCTCAGGGCCCAGCGGCTCGAGCACCGTGGCGCTCTTGCGCCGCCAGTGGTCGCCGCCGGGGTGATGGAAGTAGTCGCGACCGTTCAGGCGTGTGAACCCCCAGTAGATCCCGGTCTGGTGCTTGTGGTGGTCGGGGCTGAACTCGGTCAGCACCCCGTGCCCGTCGGGCGCCGTGATCGGATGGAGGAAGGGCCGGAAGCTGGCCTGGGCCTCATGCGTCAGGACTGGCTGGCCGGAGCCGGCGCGGCGCACCTTGATCGCTCCCGTACGATCGTCCTGGTCGACAGTGAATCCGCCCCCCTCCTGGGCTGTGCAGGGGTGGGCCAGGGCCGCGGAGGTTAGGACGAACAGGACGGTGAGCGGAGCAGACATCCGCCCGAGTATACCCGCGCTTCAACTGCTCCCCGGTCAGCTCGAGGTCCCGTATTTCCCGGCCGTCCATCTGAACCCACTCCGCCAAAGCTCCCATGCCGTTGAGGAACAGGGGGGACCCGCGCAGGGAGTCCGAACCGGCGCCGCTAGACGCGGAGGGAAACGGGTAGAAAAAGGGCCGTTTCCGGGGGCCTGGCCGCAATCCTCCTCAGTTGAGGCCCAACACTTTCCATTTTGGAAAGCTATCACTTGACACGATGGAAAGTGACGGCTACAGTTTCCATTGTGGAAAGTGACGGCGCGCTCAGCCTGCCTCTCGGTACGCAGCATCGCGCGGCCCTCATGGCGAAGAAAACCTATCTGAAGAGGACAAACATGGACAGCAATCACAGCGGCATCAACACAGAGGGAGCTGGCATAGAGGAGGCCAAACAGGCCTTAAAATCTGTCCAGCAGGCCAAAAGTGCGGGCCTGAACCAGGCGATGCCAACCCGTTGGTTTCGCGCCGCGA
>JAPKBO010000045.1 GCA_028823395.1 Planctomycetota bacterium
CCCCCTCAATCGGTTGCCCCTCAAAGGCCTCCCCCTCGACCTCCCAGTCCTCCAGAGTGCCCAACTCGAAGCCCAGGTTTAGGGGCTCGCCATCGGTGCCCACGGGGCGTATTCCATCGGCCGGAAAGTCGTCCTGGGCAGGTCTCGCCGCCACCGGAATGGCCAAAGCCAGGGCCATGGCAAGCGTATTCATCTTGAGCACGAAATGGATCATAGGCCACTCACCTTAGTTGATCGCGCGAAGACTCTGCACCATCTACCGGGAGGGCCTTCTAATCCGCGTCCTCTGTAATGGTGTACTTACGCCAGCGGGGGCTCCGAAGGCCCGTGACCCAAAACTTATGGGCTGAAATGAGCCCGTCAATTCGGGTCTGCAGAGAGGCTTCCAGTTTGGTGCGCGAGAGAACAACGATTCCCCCTTCCCTGTTAGAGAGATCGCGATAGAAGGGTCCGCGACCCCGGTCAACAACCTTGTGATCTCCAGCGAGCAGGGCCCACTGTTCCCCTTGGCGCCAGTAGAGCATGGGATGGGGAGCCTGATGTTCTCCTGCCTCTAATGAGGAGAGTACGAATGGCGCAAGGTCCACCCCATCGAGACCGTCTGGCAGCTTACGTCCTGCCGCCGCAAGGGCCGTAGGAACCACGTCTAGAGTGCTGACGTTTCCAGAGTACTCCACGCCCTTCGGAAGGGCCTCGGGCCAACGGAGGACGAGCGGAACGCGTACCCCCCCCTCTAGCAAGTCCCCCTTCTTGCCAAGCAGATCCCAATTAGCCCCCCCCTCCCCCACACGACCGCCGTTGTCGGAGAGCAACACAACTAGGGTGTCGTCTGTGCGCGAATTTTCATCTAGCGCCTCAAGTACGTGGCCCACGGCTCGATCCAGGGAGGCCAACATTCGCAGAGCAGGTGCGCGCTCGGGATCAACCGTTTCGGGCAGATCCACGGCCATCTCGGGGTCTTCATGAAACGGTGAATGCACGGCCGAGAAAGAGAGGAACAAGAAGAAGGGCTCATCGGCATGTCTACTTATGAAGTCCGCTGCCCGGTCGCCGAGCTCGGTCGTCAAGTAGGCAAACTCCTCCTCCACAGGCTCCTTGCCGTTGTACAGCCGGTTGAGGTCGTTCTGGCGTCGGCGGCGACCTTCCGTGTAGGCGTGGTAGCTGCGTGCACCCGACAGAAACCCATAGAACTCGTCAAAGCCGTGACTGAGGGGATGCGAGGCCTTGCTGTAGCCAAGGTGCCACTTCCCGATGATCCCTGTCTTGAATCCCTCCCAGCCCAAGCGGCGTGCAAGGGTGACTTCACTGGCGCTCAGGCCCTGACCCGTGTCGGCCTTGTGCTGCGGATTGAACTCGTGGCCGAAACGCTGCTGGTACCGACCCGTGAGAATGGCAGCTCGCGAGGGGCTGCAAGTAGCGGCGGTAGCATAGGCCCTCGAGAAACGCACACCATCTGAGGACAAGCTATCAATGTTGGGTGTAAGGCCCAGCGGGCTCCCGCTACAACCCAGGTCGGCATAAGACACATCGTCCATGAGCAGGACAACAACCGCACGCGCCGTGGGACGAGCAATCACCTGAACGAGATCGTCTCCTCCATCTTGAATGAGGCCTGTGGCGACAGGCTGCCACCCGGCACTCACTAGCAACGCAAGGGATGCAATCCACATGGTGCCATCTTATCCCGTTCGCCCCCCCCGTGCCCGACCCCGTAGGCATACCGCCGGAACAACACCCCCCACATCGAGGCACAAGCGCCTCTAACCGGGCGCGGTCCAGCACCGCGAGTTCTGATACGGTGACGGCTCTTCCAGTTCCGAACGGCGTACCTTCGATGAGGCCGGCGTCTCAATCCAGCCAGCATCTGTGCACCGCAAACAAAGCGTGTTCCAGTCCTCTCCTCCCCACCGTTCCGTCCTGGCCACCTTAGCCGTGGGTGGAATTGTTTTGATCAGCCGCTTGGCCTTCATCGGTCCCGGCCTTGGCATGGATTACGATGCCTGGCTCTTGGCTGATGCCGCCCGCACGATCCGAGAAACCGGTCAGTACGTCGGGTCGCGTCCACCGGGCTATCCCGTGGTCGAAGGCCTCTTTGCCCTACTGCATGACTTAGGGCCGTGGGCGCTCTGCGCCGCAACGGCCGTGGCTTCTGCGGTCGCATGTGTGTTGACCATGAGGCTAGTGCGGACTGCTGGCTGCTCATCAGCATGGGCAACCTCACTTTGTTTTGCTTTCACCCCGGTCGTCTGGCTGTCGAGCGTCACCGCCATGGACTACATCTGGGCATGGTGCCTAGTCATGGCAAGTTGGACGGCTCTAGCTGAAGAACGCCCAGTGCGTTCAGGGATCTACCTAGGTCTTGCGATTGGAGCGCGGGCCACATCGGGTCTGATGGTGTTGCCATTGCTGTGGCTAGCTACCCGTCGGAAAAATAGCCGCAAGTTTGCCTTGGCATGCACAGCCATGGCGTCACTCCTCTACGCACCCGTACTGCAACAGAAGGGGTTCACATGGATGGCCTCATTCAGTCCAGGTGGCAGGGGACTGATGGACATGCTTCGACTAGGTGTAGTTGAAGTCTGGGGACCCATAGGTATCGCTGCATTGGGAGTCGCGGCAATCGTCGTTAGCAGACGGATCCGGAATCGAGGAAACAATCCTCAGCAATTGCAGCGAGAGTTGATGGCGACGGCGCGGATGGGAGCCTTCCTAAACTTGGTCTTGTTCCTCTGGATGCCCCTTGAGGCGGGGTACTTGCTTCCATTTGCCGGCTGCGTGCTGATTCTCATGGGAGCTTGGGCCCCTGCCGGGGTAATGGGGCCCCTTGCGGCGGCGCTCCTCGTTTCCGGGGTCTACTCCCCAGGGAGCAAGGGGGCACTGCTGGCAGACCTCGACCAGCGGAGGGAACAGGAGATCCTTCTGGATCTGGTTGAAGAGGCTCTGGTGGACATCAAGGAACCAACCGTGGTCCTCTGCGGAAGCATGTTCAGCATGGTGCAATACCGAATGAAGGGCAGGGAGACGGAATGGGTAAGGCTGAGAATGGCCATGGCAAACCGGGACCAACTTCTGGAGGTCAAGGCTGAAGGCGGCGAGCAGTATCTGTTCATCAACACGATTGACCCATGGCATCGCGCGAACTTGGGGTACTCCCTATGGCAGGTGGCACGGCCCCTGCTGCCCGAGGACTGGCGAGAAGCCAAGCAGGGCCCGAAATAGTTCAAGGGCAAGGGATCGCCAGTTATGGCCTTCAGAGTTCTGGAGATGCGCTAGCCGAGAGCGCTAGTATGCATCCATGCTCAAGCCGTGGAGTCCGGTCCAAGGCCTAGGCTAGGGCTAGATCGGAAATTGGGTCCTCGCCCAAAAAAATGAACGACACTCCTGCCATCTCTCCGTTCGACTGGGCCATCGTGGTGGCCTACGTAGTCTTCGCCCTCTGGGTGGGGATCAAGTACTCCAAACGTGCGGGGCAGAACGTCGACGAGTTCTTCCTCTCGGGCAGGCGATTACCCTGGTGGATTGCTGGAACGTCCATGGTCGCCACCACGTTCGCCAGTGACACACCGCTAGTTATCACAGGTTGGGTTCGCGATTCGGGGATCTGGATGAACTGGTATTGGTGGTGCTTAGCTCCGGGAGGCATGCTGACCGTATTCCTCTTCTCGCGCTACTGGCGCCGTGGGGAGGTCATGACCACGGCAGAACTTGCGGAGCTCCGCTACGGAGGCCTAGAGGCCCGCGTGCTTCGCGGCTTCTTGGGTTTCTATCAGGCCGCCATCACCAACACGATCATCCTGTGCTGGGTAATCTTGGCTGCGGCGAAGATCATGGACGTACTCTTCGACGTCGACAAGACGGCTTCGGTCACCATCGCCTGCCTACTGGCACTGGCTTACTCGATGATGGCCGGTTTCTGGGGAGTCGTCGTCACGGACATGGTGCAGTTCGTCATGGCCATGGTCGGTTCAGTCACGCTGGCGATATTCAGTTGGCGTGCGGTCGGCGGAGCATCGGGGGTTTGGGCTGCAGCGGAGAAGGGTGAAGGCGGCTTCACCCCAGAAACCTTGGCGTTCTTCCCCCATGCGGGAGGAGCGGGTGAACCCTTCTGGACTGTCAGCCTAGCTGCTGTTTGCGTATTCCTCGGGGTCCAGTGGTGGGCTAGTGACCAGGTCGACGGCGGCAGTTTGGCCGTACAACGCATCTCCGCCTCCAAGTCAGAGCGGGACGGCATGCTCGCCTGCCTCTGGTACAACATCGCTCACTACGGCCTACGCCCTTGGCCGTGGATTCTTGTCGCACTGGCATCCCTCATCGTCTTGCCCAACCTAGAGGTGCTCGCGCCGGTGGACGGGACGGTTACTAGAGTCGAAAACGGGGTCATGTCTATTCGCGCGGATGGTAGCGGCGAACAGGTGGACGTTCTCATCTCGGACCACCCCGGTGCGACGGCTGATTGGAGCCCTGACCAGATCCTCGTCAAGCCTCTTGGCGAAGGCCAAGCCCGACCAGACGATCCCGGCGCCTCCAGCACGGACGCTTTTGTGAGGAAGGGGGACGTACTTGCGAAGACGGATTCAGAGCGTGCCTATGTCGTCATGATGCGCCGCTTCTTACCGACAGGCTTGCTTGGGCTAGCTATCGCAGCATTACTGGCAGCTTTCATGTCCACGGTGGACACCCACGTCAATCTGGCCTCTTCATTCTTCGTCAACGATATATACCGACGATTCTTGGTGCCCCACCGTCGACCGCGCCACTACGTATTTGCCGCGCGATTGGCGAGTGCGGGCGTGTTAGCGGTCGCCGGGTTCCTCGCCTATCACGCTGATTCCATCAGCAACCTGTTCACGTTCTTCTTGGCGTTCCTCAGCGGGGTAGGGCCCATCTACATGCTGCGCTGGCTCTGGTGGCGCGTACGCGCGGCAACGGAAATCGTCGCCATGATTTCATCAAGCCTAGCCGCCACCTGGTTGACCTTTGGCGAACAGATCGCGAACTTCCTCCAAGTCCATCATGGATGGAATGCACCGGCTCGCTGGGCAGCGCATTCCTGGGAACTAGGGCCCCTCTCTCCGGGTGGGGAGTTGGCACCCGCAGGGCGCCTGATTTTGGTCGTTTGCATCTCGGGTCTGTGCTCCATCACTTCAATCCTCCTCCTAAAGAAACCCGACCCGGGCAAGCTGCTGGCTTTCTACAAGCGGGTCCGCCCCTTGGGCTGGTGGGGACCCGTACGACAATTTGGCCGCGTGGACACCCCGGTTCCCAGCGCAATGCCAACAGTAGTGGGAGTCGTTGGTGGACTCGCCCTGATCTACGGACTGCTCTTTGGTCTGGGGGGATGGCTCCTCGGGCGCAGCACCTTGGCCCTTGGCTGGCTGGGCCTTGCCGTGATCGGCAAGGAACTCGTGAGTTGGTCCCTGGGCAAACTGCAGAAAGAAACGCCTCCGCCTGCGGATGATGCGAAGCTTCCTGTCGACGGGGACGAGCTGGCCGCCGAAGGCTAGCTGGCGAGGATTAGATCGAGCTTCGCCCGCAATCGGCGCAGGGCTATCTGGGCGGAATTGGACATACCTGGACCGATCAGGTTGTTTGTCTCGAAAGGGTCGAAGCTCAGGTCATACAGCTCGAGGACGAAGGGCTCTTGCAGTCCGGAACGGATCAGCTTGTACCGCTTGTTGCGTATGACTCGCGTCTCCTGGTTGTGCCATGTGCCGTTCGGCACGAACAGTTCGGAAAATACGTGGCCACGAATGCCCGCCTGTTTGGGGTCCTCGAGATAAGGCACCAGGCTGATGCCATCGATGGTCAAATTGGAATGCAGGACATCCTGGTCAACACCCGACAGTTCGAGGACGGTGGAGAAGATGTCCGTCGAATGCACGAGTGAGTTGACCTCCCGAGCATTTCCTTTCACGGCCGGCCCGCTGATGATCAGGGGAACGTTGACTCCACCCTCATAGGGAGTGAGCTTGGCATGCGCAGGGGTGAACGGTTGCACGGCCGCAGAACTGGGAGTCCCGTTATCGGCCATGAATATCACGTTTGTGTTCGCCCGCTGGGCCCCCATCCCCGCAAGGAGGCGCCCGATTTCCGTATCCATCGCTTCCACCATCGCTCTGTAGAAGAGCCTGGGGCGCATTCGCGGCTCAATGTTGGGCAGGTTGAATGAGTGCAGGTGAGACGGGGGCGCATGGACCGGATCGTGGGGAGCGTGGAAGGCCACGATGGCCACCCAGGGCTCGGGAGCCGTCTTGCGCCACTCCAGAAAATCGTCCACGGTGCGAGTGGTCGCATACTCCTTGGCCTGCGTGGAAATCCCGTTCTCCACATGCGTCCAAGCGAAGTAGGTCTGGGGCTTGTTGAGGTTGGTTTCAGTACCCGCGAAGTGGCTCCAACCCGCCGCGTTGGGAGCCGCCGTACCGCCCACGCTCGCGTTGCCCAAGTGCCACTTTCCGAAGTACGCATCGGCCACGGGGCTCGGAGCATAGAGGCCGAGAGCTTCCGGCAGGGTGGTCTCGCTCAAGGGGAGAGCCCAGCCGTTAACTGTAACGACCATCCCTACGCCGGTACGGAATGCGTGGCGCCCGGTCTGCAAGTGGGCCCGCGTGGGGGAGCAAACCGGATTAGCCCATGCGTTCCGGAACAAGACTCCCTCCCGGGCAAGCGAGTCGATGTTGGGAGTTGGAGCGACAACGGGACCCTCCAAATAGCAGGTCACGATGTCCACACCCAGGTCGTCGCTCAGCAGGACAAGAGTGTTGTCCTGCGGTACGGGCAAGGCCGGGGCTGCACACAGCGCAAGAAGGGGCAAGCAGGATGTAAACATAGTGGTTGGAGGGGTGTAGTCGAAGCGCCCTCAGTGGACCATAGGCTCGCCTAGGTCGCCACTTTAGTATCCACCGGTTCGTACCCTGAGGCGGCACATAGGATGTCCCTTATTGAGACACTGACCCTGAACTCGCGTCGAGAAGTGAGTCTACGCCCCCCTCGAAGTCCTCCAAAGCCTCCTTCCCAAAGGCCTCCCAGCGCTCCGGGCTCCAAACCCGCAAGTCCCCGAAGTTCCCCACCAAGACCAACTCCTTGCGGCCCTTGGCCTGGCGATCCATCCCAGCGGGCCCCAGAAGGGAATCAGGAATGCGCACGCGCCCCTGCTTGTCACAGCGCACAGGAGAAGAGTGGGCAGCAAAGAACAAGATCGCGCGCCGGTGGCGATTGCTTTCCCCAGCGGCCCGTCGGAGGAAATCGACATGGGTCTCCCAGTCGGCACGCTCCCGTAGGCAGATACTCCCATCCGGCTCCAGATTGGCCATAAGTCTGAAGTCCGGCCGACGCACATTCATCTCATCCCTGAGCCCAAGAGGCAGCTGCAGGCGTCCCTCTCCGTCGAGAGTGGCCTTGTACAGGCCTATGAGATGGATGGGCTGGGTCATGTGGGTAGTTCCGAACGCCGGCCGGACAATGTACCCAGAAATCTCCATTTTGATCACCCAGATGGGACACTTACGTAAATTAGCCCCGAAGATCCCCAATCAGCACTGACTCTCCACGGACATTCAACATTTATATCCCGTTCAACCCCTTACTGGCTTTAGCCCCAAAACACGTGCCTGGAGCCTCCAGGGCCGACCTCAAGCCATAGCGTGCCAGGGCCCAAGCATGCCCCAGCCCCCAATTCTCCACAACGCGGGGAACGCCAGGCGTCTCGTGCCGCCTCCCACAATCCAAGAACAAGACACCCCGACTCCAGCTCGAGCGCCCGTTCTGCGAAGCGCCTGCTAGACTCGCAGTGTGGCCCCGAATATCCCCGTTCCTCGCACAGTCAGCTCCCCATTCATCCATCAGTTCCCGGCATGGGGTGTGGACATAGTGGAAAGCCACCATGCCGAGGATTGGCGTATGGACCCTGTGCGCCATGACTTCCTGAAGATCGTGTTCTTGAGTTCGGGCCAGGGCTTCCTCGTCTACCCGAAGGGCGAGCGCCTCCACGCCGACAAAGGCAACCTGCTGGTCATACCACCGGACTGCGAGCACTGCCTCGAAGATGGCCCCAACACGCCCACTAACCTGTACGTCTTGAGCATCCGGCGCGAGGTGTTCGAGGTAGCCGCCCTTGACCCGGCCCTCCTGCCCGATGGAGTCCTCCAATTGACGGCACAGGAAGTCGTCAATACCGAGAAGGCCGTCCGACGCCTGCTCTTCGAGCAGAGCTTGGAAGGGCCCCAGGCTGGAGCAAGAGTCGTAAGCATGACCTTGCGCCTCCTGACGCAACTGATGGACCTGAACAATGAACCCGCCTACGGCCGTATGGATGGGAATACGGCCCCCCACGCCGCTAGATCAGACCCAAGCCGGCCAGCGCGCACTCCTTCCTCCATTGCCCGCATGCGCGCCTACGTGCAGGACCTGGACCAGCATTTCTTCGAGGCCACCAACCTGGATGACGCAGCGACCCGGTTGGGCATCAGCCGCCGCCGGTTTACGCAACTGTTCCGGCAGGTCACCGGCTCCTCATGGCTGGCCCACATCCGCCGCTTACGCATTGCCCACGCCCGGCGACTGCTAGTCCAGACGACACGTACCGTCCTCTCTATCGCATTCGAGTGTGGCTTCGAGGACCTCTCAACGTTCTATCGGGCCTTCAAGCGCGAAGTTGGGTCGAGCCCCAACCAGTGGCGCACCGACCACAGCCGATAATTGCCCGGACACTCCCGTAACGGGATCCAGGGTCTGGCTTAGGGGGGCGCGTCCGGGGACAATCCGATGCACATGGAATCCCCAGGTCTGATTCGATTCATCTCTCGCTTCTATGCCCGTGTGTGGCACAGGGTGCACGTGGTCGGCGAACCCGTTCCCACTCAAGGGCCCGTGATCGTTGTGGCCAATCACACGGCAGGAATCATGGACGGAGCCCTGGTCTACGGCTGGGCTCCGCGCCCCCTGCGTACGCTGATCAAATATTCCATCCTCCGCATTCCAGGGCTCGCAACCCTGGCGCGCTTGGGTGGGTCCATCGCGGTCTACCGCAAGAAGGACAACATCTCAGCAGACAGGAACAACAACGAGGCTTTCTCCTCCGTGAGAGAGGCCCTCTTGGGCGGAGAAGCTCTGCTGATGTTCCCAGAAGGTGAGAGCAAGTCGGCTTGGAAGCTGCGGACGCCTTTACGCACAGGCACGGCACGCATGGCCTTCAACGCGGAGAATGCAAAGGACTGGAAGCTCGGCCTTCGCATCGTGCCCGTGGGAATTCACTACACGGACAGGGACCTGTACCGCAGTCGTGTAGACATTCGAGTCGGCAAGTCCTTCACGATCGAGTCCTACAGGGAACTTCATGAAGAGGACACACGCGCTGCCGTTACCCAACTGATGGAACGGATTAGCGAGTCGCTCGGAGATCTCGTCCTGCAATCCGCTGACGAGAGCGATGAGCCGGTCCTGCAACTCGCCCGCCGCTGCTTGCACTCCCGAGACGGTTCGCACCACCACAAGCTCCAGGCCTTGGCACGTGGACTGGACAGAGAACGCACAGGAGACCCGGCGGCCCACGCGGCCCTGCTTGAGCGCACACACTCGCTCTCCGAGCGCCTCCTTGAGCACGGAGTGGATCCCATTTTCGGGCAGACTGCCCAGCCACCCTCGGAGCGCACCGGATCACCACTGACCGTGCTCCCCTGCCTCTTGAGCCGCCTGTTCTGGGGCCTACCGGCGCGACTCTGCACCCTTCTCGTTAGCCGCGCCCTACCCAAGGACAAGATCGTGTCCGGGACCATCCTGCTCACCTTGCCGGTGGGCATACTTTGGAATGCACTCCTGGTGGCCCTTGCTTGGACGCAGTGGACTCCGATTGGCGGCATCGGTCTGGGCCTCTTGTCCCTGATTGCACTCGTGTCCTCCGGAGCAGCAGCAGATTCCAGAAACGCTTACCGCGGCCGACGGAATGCCTACAACGGAGGGCTTGCTGATTCCCCGCGCACGCTACCCATCACCAGAGAGTTCCACCTGTTCCACTCGGAATTGGACCGTCTGGCACGCCTAGGCAAGGACGGAGACTGAACCGTGGAGCACAAGGCGCCCGGCAGCTTTCGAACTGCTGAGGCCATGCGCGCCCATCTGCGCTCGCTGCTCCCCGACTTGGACATGGACTTGGTGTTAGAGGGGAGTGCCGGCCCCCTTGGGCAAACGCTCGACATCGGATCCATGACCCTTGGCAACCGTTTTGCCATTCATCCCATGGAAGGTTGGGACGGTACACCAGAGGGCGAGCCGGGCGAGTCCACTCTTAGGCGCTGGCGTGGCTTCGGCCGATCCACGGCCAAGATGATTTGGGGCGGAGAGGCATTCGCCGTCTGTCCAGAAGGGCGCGCCAACCCCAATCAACTGCACCGGGCCCCGGGCAGGGATGTGCTTGCCACGCTGTCCGCTCTCCTTGCGGAGGTTCACACGGGGCACCAGGAGATGGGCGAGCCGTTGGACGACCTGTGCGTTGGGCTCCAACTAACTCACTCGGGGCGCTTTGCTTGTCCCCTTGATGAGCCCACACCAATGCTGGTCGCCCGAAATCCCGTCCTGGAAGCGCATCGGGGACTACCTGCGGATCGGCCCCTGCTTACGGACACTGAGCTCGAGGGCATCGGTGAGGCATTTGTCGCCACGGCCAAGCTCGCCCATGAGGCTGGCTTCCATTTCGTGGACGTGAAGGCCTGCCATGGTTACTTGCTACACGAACTCCTAGGAGCTCGAACCCGGCCCGGTCCCTATGGCGGCGACCTGGAAGGACGCACACGCTTGATGAAGCGCATCATCGATGCCATACGGATTGAATGCCCAGGCCTCATCATCGGCAGTCGCATATCCATCGCCGATGTGTTTCCGCACAAGGCGGATGAAAAAACGGGCACCGGTGAACCGAACGGTTGGGACGAGCAGTTGCCCTACCCCCACGGACTCGGCATGGACGCCAGCGATCCGCGGCGCATGAATCTCAAGGAGCCGTTCGAACTGTTGGAAATGCTGCACTCCTGGAACGTGCGCCTTGTGAGCCTGAGCCTAGGTTCACCCTACACGTCGCCCCACCTGCAGCGCCCCGCTTCCTATCCCCCCATTGATGGATACGCGCCACCACGCGATCCGCTTTTGGAGGTTGGCGAGCACCTGCGCACGGTGCGCCAGTGCAAGGCAGCCTTCCCGGACATGATCTTCGCAGGAACGGGCTACTCTTACCTCATGGAGTACCTGCCCCACGTGGCTCAGCACGAGGTGCGCGCCGGGCACGTGGATCTGGCTGGCCTGGGCCGCATGGCCCTGATTTATCCCGAGCTGCCAGCGGACGTGCTCGCCGGCAGGCCCCTCCAGCGCGGGAAGATCTGCCGCACGTTCTCTGATTGCACGAATGGGCCGCGCCTTGGGTTGCCCAGCGGTTGCTACCCACTCGATCCCCACTACAAGGGTTCCCAGGATTCGGACGTCCTGCTTGCAGCCAAGCGGAAACCCTGACCCCGGGTCTTCTAGGCCTTGGGTTTGGACCGCAAGAAGTGAACGACGAGGGCCAAGAGCAAGAATCCACCCATGAGCTGCGGACCCAAGGCACCCAAGTTCTTCTTGAGGGTAGCCAAGCTCGCGAAGGTGGCCGTGGACGCGCTCAAGATCATCAGCGTGTTCCAGATCACGCGCTTGCGCCCGCGGGGCCGGTGCTCGCCCAGCAGTCCCTTGCTGTTCATCATCAGGAAGAACGTCCAGTAGGCGATGGGCAGGAGTGCCATTCCGAAGTTGGAGGTGGGTACCGCCAACCAGAACTTGGCGTCACCCTGCCAGATGAAGGGCCCGAAGAAGCCCACCACACCGGCAAACAGGGCCCCTGCTCGGTGGGCATTACCGCGCGGCTCCAATCCAAACATCTCGCAGAAAGTGAAACCGCTAATGAGCATCAAGATGATCACCGTCGAGATAGCCATGGCCAGAACTCCAAGCCCAAACACCACCTGGGACACCGTGCGACCGGTCAGGGGTTCTAGAGCGGCTGCCAAGGAGAAGGCATCGCGCTTCTGAAGCATGGCAGCCAGTTGGCGATCGGCTAGCGGCAAGTTCTGAAGGGTGGCCGCCACACGGGCTTGGTAAGCCTCCTTCCCAATGCTGTCCGCCAAGCCCGGAGCAACACTGCTAGCTGCATACTCCTCACTTCCAAGCCCGGCTTCGAGGCGGGCGTCCAACGTCTTCAAGTAGGACGTGTGCACGGCGGCTGCCGCCGGGTCGTTGACGAGAGCCTCATCAGCCTGACCGTGGAATTGACTGGCGGCCACGATGACAACGCAGCTCGTGGCAAGCGCGAATGGGATCAAGAGCGCCGTACCTAGGTCAAACACGGCTAGACCCCGGTGAGCACGACCCCACCCCTTGCGCAACATGGAGTAGGGCAGGAGGAACGTCATGTTGATTCCCACGGCTGTCGCAGCCGCCGCCACCATCACATCCTGTTGCTCACTCACGATGCGCGCCGACCACCATGCTGCCTGCGGGCTCTGGGCAAGGAAGGAGTCGAACACCGGGGCCGGTGAACTCAAGAATGACAGATTAGGAATTAGCCCGCTGGCAATACTCCCCCAAGGCAAGCTGGCTGGTGAAGTGGCCAGGGTCAGCACGACACCGAAGAAGCTCAACACCACCAGCGCCACCATCAGCTTCAGCACGATTTCGAAGATGCGGATCCCCCGTGCGCCGCTGTCGTAGAACCAAATCACGCTACTAGAGATGCCCAGAATCAGCGCGCAACTAATGATCGTGCCGCTGGTTCCGGATAGCGAGGGAATCAGATTCTGTTGAATGGCGGCCGATCCGAGAGCGAACTGCGGCAGACACCAAACAACATTGGCCAGCATCACGGCGATGATCCAACCCCAGCCAAGAACCGGGCTCACATGCTCGTTGATCGCGCGGAAGGGTCTCTTGCCCGTGCTCAGCGTCACGTAACCGATGGCCGCCAGCATGACGATGCCAAGCAGCATGGCGGTGATCTGCAACCAAAGCAGGTGGAAGCCCGAAAGCACCCCAAGATACAGGGCACTCGCAAGGGATCCGCCGCCCAGGGTGATGGCACTCTGCAACCATCCGGGCCCGGACAGCCGCAAGAAGGCCCGCAAGGTGGCCATGGGCCCCTGGGCCTTGGCTTCGGTCAGTATGAGTTCGTCGGCCTGAGCACGCGTTTCGGTCATGTTTTACTCATCAGAAGTGGGTACTCGGACCGTAGAAGGCGGGACGCGTCGGGGCAAGGGGCAAGAGAGCGAGCCTGTGATCCGTGAGCTAGAATGTGGCTGGGATACACCCACGTGACTCTTCACGAACAGCTTTTCCACGCTCTTGAGAGCGACCCTCTCAAGATGCACCGCGAAACCTTGGGCAGCCAAGGCGACGGGGTACCCGTGCGCCGTTTATTCGCCGCCGGCCGCGTAGTCATGGCTGATTCCTACAGCGGGTTGGCCCACACACCCGACTCACCGGGCACCCCCGACGAGATCGAACCGCACGTGGATTGGAATGCAACGCGCGCCGAGCGCCAATACCTCATGAGCCACGGCATGGGGATCGCTGAAGCCATGGACACGGCCCAACGGTTCCTGTTGGGCTGGACCCTTTCCAAGAGGCTGATCGAAGATACCGCTCAGCTCGCCCCTCCTGCAGGGTTCATCGCTGGCGCCTGCGCCGACCATCTGGATCACATAGGTTCTGCCGCGGAGTTGGCGGAAGGCGTTGCTAGCCAGGCGAACTACATTCGCACATCGGGAGGTCTGCCCATCCTCTTGCCCATGCCCTGGCTGGTGCAAGAATCATGCGATGAGGATTCATTTGTATCCGTCTATGCCCAGATCCTCTCCCAGGTAGATGGGCCGGTCCTGATCCACTGGCTCGGTCAACCATTCTTGGCGGGCATGGAGCGGTACTTCCCCGGGAAAAGCTTCCAGCGTGTGATGGCCCTCGATCGGGAGAAAATCGCAGGTGTCAAGTTGTCCCTGCTCGACCCTGCCTTTGAGTGCTCCGTGCGGCGCGAGCTGATACCGCACGGACAGGTTGTTCTCACAGGCGATGACTTGAACTTCCCGGCGCTGCTGGAAGGTAGAGCCCAGGACGTCCTCAGCTCTCGCGAGTTGGCGGGCCACTCTCTGGCATGCGGCGACTTTAGCCACGGACTGCTGGGGATATTGGACGCCATCCCGCGACCTGCTGCGCTGGCTCTACGCGCCCTGGCTGCTGGCGACCGAGAGCTCTACCGCACCATCATGGAGCCATGCGCTGAATTGGGCGCCCTGCTCTTCAGCCACCCCACCTGGGGTTATCGGGCCGGTTTGGCACACCTCGCCTGGCTCGCTGGTCGCCAGTCAAATCCCATGCTCCCTAATCACGAGGAGTCCATCCGAGGGGCGGAATTCAACCAGCGTCTCGCCCTCTTGGCAGCCCGCGCCGGAGTCTTTGATGACAGGGAACGAGTGGCCGTTGCCTCCTTGAGCGAACCCGGATGACAAAAGCCGAGGTCTGCTGGGGAGAGAGCGCTATCATGCTTCCCATGAGTGCCCTTCCCCGTCACAGCTTTCTGGCTATTTGAAGGTCTCCCTCTTCGTTTCCTGCTTGGTGGACACCATCACGCCCCAGATCGGGGTGGCAACTGTGGAGCTACTGCGTAGGGCGGGGTGCACCGTCGATTTCGATCCGCGCCAGACCTGTTGCGGACAACCGGCATTCAACTCGGGGCACCGGGCCGAAGCCTGTCAGGTAGCGCGAGGCGTTCTAGATTCACTGGGCTCCGGGAGTGATCCCATCGTGGTTCCGTCGGGGTCCTGTGCCGCCATGCTCCAGCGCTTGCCAAGCCTTTTCGAAGAGGGCGAGGACCACGAACGTGCGCGCTCAGTCGCAACGCGCACACGCGAGCTAAGTCAGTTCCTGGTCCAAGACCTAGAGGTGACGGACCTAGGAGCACGCTGGCCCGGGAAAGTTACCTGGCATGATGCGTGCCACACCCTGCGCGAACTGGACGTCCATTCCGAACCACGCCAACTGCTATCTGAGGTACGTGACCTGGAACAGATTGAGGCCATCGGCTGCGATACCTGTTGCGGATTCGGCGGTACCTTTGCGGTGAAGCATGCAGATGTCTCAGTGGCCATGGCCGATTGGAAGATCCGTCACATCGAGAAGGCCGGCGTCAAGGCCGTGGTTTCATCGGATATATCCTGCCTCCTGCAATTGGGCGGCCGACTGAGAGAGATGGGCTCCGAGGTGCAGGCTCTGCACCTGGCCGAGGTGCTGAATACGCGATGAAACCTCTCGACCCGATTGTCGACCTCGATGCGCGCTCCTTTGGGCGGCTCTCAAAGGCGGCCCTGGCGAATGACTCCCTACGCGGAGCGCTGGACCACGTCACAACCGAGTTTGCAGACCGGCGCGAGAAGGCCCTGTCCTCGGCTCCCGATTGGGAGGTTTGGCGAGAACAGGCACGGGCCGTCAAGGCTCATACCCTCGCCAGCCTGGACACCTATCTGGCTCAGTTCATCGAGCGCGCGGAATCTAACGGCATACAGGTGCACATAGCCCGGGATCGCGAGGAGGCCTGCACCCTGGTGGGTGAAATTCTCCAGCAGGCTCAAGCCTCTACCGTTGTGAAGAGCAAGAGCATGGTGACCGAGGAGATTGGACTGAACGAGCATCTCCTGGCCCTAGGCCTTGAACCGGTGGAAACAGATCTTGGCGAGTGGATCATTCAACTGGCCGGCGAGAAACCCTCGCACATCATCGCCCCAGCCATCCACCGCACGCGGCAGGACATCGGAGACCTTTTCCACACCGAGCTGGGCGTGCCAGAGACCCACGACGTGGAAGAGCTCACCGCCATAGCCCGGCGCTTCTTGCGGACACGCTTCGCCGAAGCCGAAGTCGGAGTCAGTGGTGTGAATTTTTTGGTGGCCGAGACGGGCTCGTTCCTCGTTCTTGAGAACGAGGGCAACGCGCGCTTATGCACGTCCCTGCCGAAGGTGCACGTGGCGGTCACTGGAATCGAGAAGGTCATTCCGCGCCTTGGCGACCTGGACGTGTTCCTACGCCTCCTGCCACGTTCAGGAACAGGGCAGGCCATGACCACCTACCAGACACTCTTTAGTGGCCCCAAAACCGATCCGGATAGCGAAGGTCCGGAAGCGATCCACCTCGTGCTCCTGGATAACGGGCGCAGCGCTCAACTCTCCACGCCCTTGGAGCGCGAGGCTCTGGCCTGCATCCGCTGCGGCGCCTGCCTCAACGTCTGCCCTGTCTACAAACAGGTGGGCGGGCACGCTTATGGTTCGGTTTATCCGGGCCCTATTGGTGCCGTCATCACCCCGGCACTCGCGGGCCAGGAAAGTGCGGGCAACCTCCCCCATGCCTCCAGCCTGTGCGGCGCCTGCCGTGATGTGTGTCCAGTAAAAATCAACCTACCGGAACTGCTACTCGAATTGAGAGAGAAAGGCGACGAGGGGGGGCGCAGCGAGAGCTGGGGTTTCACCGGTTGGAGTTGGGTCGCTTCAAAGCCGAGATTGAGTTCCGTGCTGGGCCGGATTCTGACCTGCACCTTGCGCCTGACCCAGTCGTCGGGGTTCCTGGGGAAATGGACGAGCAAGCTCATCGGCGCACTCGTGCCGCCCTTGCGCACATGGCAAGCGGAACGGGAGCTGCCACCCATGCCCGCGCGCTCGTTCCGGCAGCTCTGGAAAGCGGGCCTCGATAGTGAGGAGCCATCTGCATGAGTCAGGACCAACATCGGCTACTCGAACGGATCAGGGATCGCCTGGGCGGCACTCAGGCACCCGAATTGCCCCCGGTTCTACGCACCTCGGCCAGGTCCCAGGGAGCGGAAATTTTCTGTGCAGCCCTGGAGTCCGTGGCGGGGCAAGTCCATCGCGTGACCTCCAGCGAAGACGGGCTCTTGGTCTTACGAGGGCTCATCGCGGACCGTGGATGGAATTCGATAGCCTGCTCGGATTCTGAGTTTATCCAGGGATGGTGTGAGCGGTTGGGCTCCATCTGTCGCTCGGACTTCGCTAGCAATCCCATCCCAAGGGAAGAGCTCCTCCAGATGGATGCTGGCTTATGCACGGCTCAGATTGGTATCGCGGACACGGGAAGCTTAGCCCTGTGCTCGGAAGCCGAGCGGCATCGCCTAGTATCCCTTGTCCCGCCAAGTAGCGTCATCGTTCTGTTCGAGCGTGACCTAGTTCCTGACTTTGCGACCGTCTTCCAACGCTTCGAAGAGGACGGCCTACCGACTACCCTGTCATTCATTACAGGCCCCTCGCGAACGGCAGACATTGAGTTGACCTTGACCGTCGGAGTGCATGGCCCGGCAAGCGTGGATGTCATCTTGATCCGCGAGGCCGATGGCGCCAGTGCGTAGAAGCTAAATCACACCCAACTCGCGGACAGGTGTCGGTGGCCCCATCTCCCTTTCAGGCGCGGCCCACTTGCTTCCTCAACCGGCGGTTAAACGTGAGAAGCAGGAGGGCAAAGAGCCCGCTGTAGGCACCCAGCGCTATTGGATAGCCATGCCACTCGATCATCCAACCCAGGAGTGGGCCGAGGAAAAAGAAAGACAGGCGCACTCCCAGGCTCGAAATGGAGTTCGCCGTAGCCCGCCACTCAGCGGGAACGCGCGTATTCAAGGCGTCCTTGATCACGACCTGTGTCAAACCTCGGCCGATCTGAAAGAGCACGCCCAAGCCCACGCCCATCACAACCCAGATGCTTGCCCCACCTGAACTGTCAAATGCATAGGAGCACAGCGCCATGCCACCAAACCCCAGCACCGGCAAGACTCCCACGCAGGCGACGACGCTTCTAAAGCCAAAGCGGCCCTCGACCCTGTGAGCGATTCGAGCCACAAGGGCCACGGTCAAGTTGTAACCCGCCCAAAGCAGACCGAAGTGAGCCAGGTTGACCTCAAGTGACCGCCAGTAATCCTGAAAGGCCCAGACGGCTATCAGGGTTCCAAGGCCGTACGTGATCAAGTTGATCATCACCAACCGCAGCAGTGGAGACTCGCAAAAGACGCCGTTCCAAATCATGCGCGCGTTGTGCAAGTGGGTGCGCTGGTCCATGGTGGGGCGCGGCACGTCGACAAGAGTCAACGTAACGAGGAAGGGAATCCACCCCGCCACGGCGTTTAGGTACACGACTTGCTCCAGGCCAAAGTTCCCCAGAGATGCACCGAGCAAACCCGCTGTGATAAGAGCGGCCGCGGTCTCTCCGCTCTGCATCCACATCAAGCGGCGCCCCAGGAGGCGCCGCTTGCCCCCTCCGTCCCCTAGCGCCTCTAAGGAATCGTAGAGCAGAGCCACGTCCGTGCCCGAGTAGAAACAGACCCCCACCGCAGCCAGTAGCTCAAACACCACGAAGCCAGTGAAGCTGCTAGCCCAGTACAGCGTCGTGGCCGCAAGCCCGTGCAGGAGGCCCGCCAGGATCAGGCACTTACGCCGTCCGAGCAGGTCGGAGATGTACCCCGAAGGCACCTCCAACAGCACAATCGTGATGGCAAAGATGGCCTGCAATTGAAAGACGCGATCCATGCCAAGGTCGTGGGATCCCAAGTAGGGCACGATCACGGGCATCACCAACATGAACATCCATGTGAAGCTCAGAGCTTGAATACGAGCTACGTTGGCTCGCAAGCGGGACTGGGTGGGAGCGGCATGGACCATTCGGCCCGGGAGGATACCATCCACACCCATGACGCCCTTCGCACACCTCCACCGTTCCGACTACGCACTGGCGCCCGAACTCTCGGCGCGGCTGCTGAGTCCATCCCTGGTGGTCTTCCTCGGGCAGGTTCGGGCGAACATCCGGCGCGTGATCGAGTGCGCGGGTGGGGATCCGGATCGTTGGCGCGTGCACCTCAAGACCACCAAAATCCCTGCCATCTGGGATGAGCTCCTGATTGCCGGGGTGCGCCACTTCAAGTGTGCCACGGTACGCGAGGCTGCCGAACTACTCGCCCTGCTCGACAAGCGTGGGATCAGCGGAGACGTGCTCCTCGCCTATCCGCTTGTGGGTCCAGCCCTTGAGTATCTGGGCCGGCTCGCCGCAACTCACGATTCGCAGCGGGTTTCGGTCTTGTGCGAGGACGAAGAGCGAGTGCAGTCCATCCCCAAGGGCTTGGGGATCTTCATAGATCTGAACTCAGGGATGAACCGCACGGGCATTCCTGTGGGAGATAAAGACTCGATCCTGTCCTGCGCGCGGGCCGCACAGGGACGGCTAGCAGGATTGCACCACTACGACGGCCATTTGCACGATGCTGACTTGGATCAGCGTCGGCAGCAGATCTTCGAGGGCTATGACCGGCTAGTTGAGCTGGTGGGTACTCTGCGTTCGCAGGGCATCAAAGTGAACGAGGTCATCACGGCTGGGACACCGGCCTTCCTCTCAGCACTGGAATACGCTCCCCTGCGCGAGTTGGAAGATTCTCGGCACCGGGTATCGCCCGGCACCGTTGTGTTCCATGACGCCCGTTCACAAGTCGAAAACCCAGGCCTGGGGCTGAACCCCGCCGCCTTTGTCTTCAGCCGCGTAGTCAGCCAACCATGCCACGGACAGATCACCTTGGATGCGGGCTCCAAGGCCCTGGCAGCAGAAGCGGGCGACCCCGCAGCACATGTTCTCGGCCATCCCGAGTGGACGGCCCTAAGCCCCAGTGAAGAGCACCTACCTGTGGACTTGGGGAACGGGCCGGCCCCCGAGCGGGGCAGCACCTGCCTCCTGATTCCCCGCCATGTGTGTCCAACGGTCAATCTGGCCGAAGAGGCACTCCTGGTTGAGAGCGATGGCTCCCACACCGTCGTTCGGGTCAGCGCTCGCGCCCACGACCTGTTTGCGCCCGGCTAGATAAGAGCGGACTGACCCTCACCCTCGGTTTGGGCAAGTCTCTCCGTGTCAGCCTCAAGGCAGGCCTCTGCCAGTTGACGCAGGCTCTTGTTGCTGGCCACACCAATCCGTTCGTTGCGATAGGCGTGCAACCAACGATCCGCCTCACGGTCCACGGAAGCACGGACGGGTAAGTCCAAGTCCTCGCCACCGCTCAGAGAATCGAGGATGTCCTGCAATCGAATGTGAGAGAGGTCGCGAGCGGGGACGACCTCGGGCGAGGCGCCATCGGGGTCCTCTCCCAGGCTGACCAGCCCTCCATCCCGCATGCACTCAAGAGCGTCATCCACCGAGCGTTCGGGCACTCCCAACTCCTCTGCCAAAGCACTCACCCGCAGAGGCGCATGTCCGGCGAGGAAGGCAACGGCCACCCGGCCCATGACACGTACCGCCACGGCTTCCAAGTAGGCAGGGTCTTGGTTGCGGGCACGCATCACCTGACGGAAGGCTGGCTCACCCTGATGAGCGCATGCGACCTCTGCACCTAGCAGAACTGTCGTCCACGACAGGTACAGCCAGAACATGAAGATAGGCAAGGCCGCAAAAGTGGAGTAGATGGCGTTGTAGTTCGCCACACCCACCTGGAAACGCAGGTGCAAGACCTGGGCCAGCTGCCACAGAGCCCCTCCGACCAGCCCGCCCAGGATTGCAGAACTGGTGCGTACCCGCGTGTTGGGCATGAACAGGTACACGAATGTAAACCCTATCCACACGGCCACAAAAGGTCCGAAGCGCGCGTAATAGGTCAAGAGTGAATTCAATCCCAACGTGCTCGAGGCGTAGTCGAGTAGGGACTGACTCTGCAGCGACGTGGTCACCGCGGTGGCCGTGGTCAGCAATATCGGCACGACGACGATGATTGAAAGGTAGTCGCTCAGCTTGCGCAGAATTGAGCGGGACTTGTGCACTCCCCAGATCTCATTGAATGTGCTCTCGATGGAACCCAGCAACTTCACCACGGTGTACACAAGGACGGCGAGCCCAAAGGTCCCCAAGCTGCTGACCCGCGTTTCCTGCACCAGCAGTAAGACCTGCTCAAGCGCATCCCGTACTTCCGATCCCCCAGCGACGGCGTTCGCTCCACCCACCCCTGCGCCCAAGTGCTGGTCAAGCAGTGGACGTATGACGTCGTTGAGCAAGGAGTCGTAGGCACCCAACCCCTTGGCCACTGCAAATACGAAAGCCAACAGGGGAACGATCGAAAGCCCGGTCATGAACGTCAGGGCTGATGAGCGCAGGAGGCAGCGGTCTAGATGAAATCCTCGCAGGGTCAGGTACACCACGCGCAGCCCCTTGTATCCGAGGGCGCGCAGGGTCGGCAGGGAACCCAATTCCTTACGCCACAGGTCCTCCGCCAGGAAGGCTCCCATGGCTTCCCAGCGCCGGCCAAACCAAGTGCGAGGTCGTGGAGTTCGAGGAGTAGGGCTCATGGTGTTGGATCTTGCTGGTCCTGTCCGGGGGCCTCGTCAACCAGGAGGGGATCCCTCCCGGCGCGGCGGCGAACCCAATTTAGGACCGCATGTACCCGCTTCATCCGTATCAGGGCCAGTTCTGCGGGCCGCTTTCCCGGAAAATCCACCAACATCGCACCGACAAGGATGGCCAGGAGCCCCTGCCCGGGAAGCACCAGCATCGCGATGCCCGCCAGGACGAGGGAAAGCCCAAGAACGTTTTTGGCCACGGTCAAGAAAACCCGCAGAACCGGGTGGGCATTGGCCCAGGGAAGGCGGGGTGGATGAGGGCCTAGAAAATAGTCCGCTGGGATCCGCACGATGGCCCTCGGAACCACGAACAGGCTCAAAATGGAGATCACCAGGGAGGCGAGCACGACCAAGTCCACCAGGTCGCGATTGAGTTCGGGCCAAGAGAGCATGGTATTGGAGGGCTCGGCGGGGAATCACTCCCGAATCCGGAGGCACGCGCCTACCATGATAGGACAATGCGTCACGCTCTGCTCTTCACCCTCTGTAGTGCCGGAATCACTCTGGCCCTTGGCCCTGCCTCTACGGCCAACGATGGACTCTCCGGGGATAAGGCACTGAGCTTTGCGACGGACGT
>JAPKBO010000240.1 GCA_028823395.1 Planctomycetota bacterium
GTTGGCGTAGCCCTGCTCGCTTTGGACCAGGATCACCAGGCGCCCTGGCCGCCCCCCGTCGTCGGAGATTTCGGCCCCCAGGATGGGCCTGCAGGTGGTGGGAGCTGCAGAGGCGGCCTGTGCGGCCCGTAGGAAGTCCACTAGGCCTGTCACGCTGTCCACGTCGGTCAGGGCAAGAGCCCCGAGATTCAGCTCCCTGGCCCGCGACAGGAGCTGTGCGGGGGAGTCGGTGCCTGTGAGCAGTGAGTGATGTCCGTGGACGCGGAGGGGGATGTACATGCAAAGAGTCGTGAAGGGAGGCACCCTAACAAAACACTAATGCATTCGCCAGCCCAGCTTTCGGACGGAGCTACTCGGCTGGGGCTGGCTTGGCGGCGAGATACTGCACGGGCCAAGACTGATCGTCCTGGCCGAACTCCGCCGCCGCCTCCAGACTCAAGTGCGGGTGGAGCAGATGCGGCCGCGCCAGGGCGCACAGGTCCGCGCGGCCGGCGGCCAGAACCGTGTTGGCGTGGTCCCAGCCCTGGATCGCACCGACGGCCATGACGGCCACGTCGACCTCGTGCCGAATGCGTTCGGCGAAGGGCACTTGATACATGCGTCCGTAGCCTGGCTCGGAGCGCGGCGTATTGCCTGCCGTAGAGACATCGATCAGGTCGCAACCGGCTTCGCTCAACTGCTGGGCTAGCTGCACTGAATCCTCGGCTGTTTGTCCACCCTCTTGAAGCCAGTCCGTGGCGGAGATGCGCACGGCAAGTGGCATGTGCGCGGGCCATACTGCGCGCACCGCCCGGCAGACTTCCAAGGGAAAGCGCATGCGACCCTCGAGGTCGCCGCCGTACTCGTCCGAGCGTCGGTTGGAGGCGGGGGAGAGGAAGCTGGAGAGCAGGTAGCCATGGGCCATGTGCAACTCCACGAGATCAAAACCCGCCTCTAAGGCGCGCTTGGCGGACTGGACGAACTGTTCAACTACCGCGTCCATGTCGGCGCGGTCCATGGCTCGCGGGCTAGGCCAGTGAGCATCGAACCCTTCGGCGCAAGGACCCATCGTGGGCCACGCGGTCTGCCCTTCGAGGGGCTTGTCGCCTTCCCATGGAAGAGAACAAGAGGCCTTGCGTCCGGCGTGGCACAGCTGAATTCCGATGGGTGTGGCGCTGTGGGTATGCACGAAATCCGTGATGCGGCGCCAGGCCTGTACATGCTCTGGTTGGTACATGCCCGTGCAGCCGTAGGTGATGCGTCCCTCAGCACAGACCGCCGTGGATTCGGTGATCAGGAGTCCGGCACCGCCTACAGCCCGTGCCCCGAGGTGCATCAGGTGCCAGTCGCCGGGAGTGCCCTCATCGGCCGAGTACTGGCACATGGGGGAGACCACCATGCGGTTGGGCAGGATCAGGTCGCGCAGGGCGAACGGAGCGAAAATAGGGGCTTTGGCGTCGGGAGCGCCCTGTTCGGTGCACCACCAGTCCCGCACCCGCTCAACGAGCTCGGGGTCGCGCTCGGCTAGATTACCGTAGGTGATGCGCTTGGAGCGCGTCATCAGGTTGAAGGTCAGCTGAAGAGGGTGTTGCGCCATGTAGCGGGCCGAGTTCTCGAACCACTCGAGGCTGGTCTGGGCCGCTTTCTGGATCTTGATGCAGTCCACCTCTCGCGCCTGCTCGTACACCTCCAGCGCGGCGGGCACGTCGCCCGCGCCGTCGACGCTCAAGGCCTCACCCAGGGACTCGCTCAGAGCGATGGCGTCTTCCATGGCCAGTTTGGTTCCCGAACCAATGGAGAAGTGTGCCGTGTGCACCGCATCGCCAAGGAGAGCCACGTTGCCGCGAACCCACCGCTGGCAGCGCACCGTTGGGAAAGTGCGCCAGATAGATTTGTTGGTGTAGAGCTCGTAACCCTCAAGGTGCTCGGCGAAGAGCTTGCGAATGAACTCCACGGTTTGCTCTTCGCTCACGTCTTCCAGCCCGGCGCGTTTCCAGACGTCCTCGTGGCATTCGACAATCCAGGTGGAGAGGGCCTGCTCACCGACCTCGAAAGGATAGGCGTGCACCTGGAAGAGGCCGAACTCGCTCTCCACGAAGATGAAGGTGAAGGCCTTGAGTGGCTTGTTCGTCCCCAGCCAAGTGAACTTGCAGCGCCGCCAGTCGATGCTGGGCATGAAGTGAGTAGCGTATTTCTCACGCACCACGCTGTTGATGCCGTCGGCGGCGATGATGACGTCAGCATCCTCTAGAGCGCCTTCGTCGGCGATCTCCGTTTCAAAACGCAAATCCACATCCAGGTCTCGGCAGCGTTCTTGGAAGATGTTGAGCAGCCTCTTGCGGGATAGGCCGCAGAAGCCATGCCCCGTTGAGTGGACGACCTCGCCCCCGTAGTGGGTGTCGATGTCGTCCCAATAGGCAAAGCTCGCTTCGATGGCGGCGAAGCTCTCGGGGTCGGCCGTCTGGAATCCCGAGAGGGTCTCGCTGGAGAACACGACGCCCCAGCCGAAGGTGTCGTCCGGGCCGTTGCGTTCGTAGACCGTCACCTCGGCAGCTGGGAAGCGCTTCTTCAGGAGCAGGCAGGCATACAGGCCACCGGGTCCACCACCGATACAGGCGATCTTCATGATGACAGCAGGATAACGGCCTCTTCGCTCCGTTCTGGGGGGGCCTGACAAAAACCTGACCGAATGCATGGGGGCCCGGGCGGGGCGGGACGGGTAGAGTAGCTGTCATATGCGCCGAGCCATGCGAGCTTGGCGTCTGTTCAACACCTGCTACATTCCCTGCCATGCGACAACTCCTTCTAGCATCAGTCCTTCTCTGCGGCATCTGCCTTGTGGCCTGCCAAGGCCCCAACCAGGACTCCGCCTATCAGGTCGAGGAGTCGGCCACGGTATCGTTAGCCATCACCGGCATGACATGAGCTGGGGGTTGCCCCCCTCGAGTGCGGTCCGCACTCAAGAGCGTGGAAGGTGTACGGTCCGTGGATGTGGACTACGTGTCCAAGACGGCTACGATCAAGGTCGATGCCGGATGTTCGAACAAAGCCCTCTTGAAGGCCCTCGACGACGTGGGCTTTGAGGGCAAGATCAAGTAGTGGCCGCATCGGAGCCCCGCCCACTGCCGGCTCAGCCGACTCGGGCTCCATCACTCTTAAGACAACAAACTATGAAGTACCTAATTCTACCCGCCTTGGCGGGGTTGGCCCTTATGGCCTGCACCTCCGAGATCTCGGTCGACGAGGGCTCGCAAACGCCCCAGGAAGCTCCTGACGAAACCCCGAAGGCCAAGACCGTGGCCTTCAAGATCGACGGCATGTCATGAGGCACCATGTGCCCCCCCAAAGTGCGGTCTGCACTTGCTAAAGGCCTTGGCGTTTCCGAAGACTGTATCGAAGTCGATTTTGCAACGAAGTCTGCCAGCGTGGCACTCGGTGACGCTGCGCCTGATATGGACGCCGTCTCCAAAATAATGGATGGCACCAAATTCACTGCGGCCTTGGCTGACTAGATACCCAAGGATTGAACGGGGCCCGAGTGTCCCGATATGAGCCCTCAGGCCACCCTGCTCGTGCGTTCTTTTGCGCACGCGAGGGGTGGCCTGAGCATTGGGGTAAGGGTGTGGCTGCGGGAATCTGCCTAAATCTTTAGTGCTCGGGCGAATCGAGTAGAATCGGGGTGCCGTGCGTATTCTTGATACACAGTTCTCCATTTCCCTGATTGCTTGCATGGGTGTGGGCTTTATTTCCAACTCTGAGGGAAGCACGGAAGCACAAGACCCACCGCCCGTAACTCCCAACATCCTTGTTGTGCTTCTCGATGATGTTGGGATCGACTCCCTCCGGTTGTACACGTCGCTCCTTGGGGCTTCGTGGACAGGGAATTGCGCCTTCGAGTCACAGGATTCAATGCCATGCCTAGACGTGCTCGAGGAAGTGGCACGCCATGGCCTCGCGTTCACAGAGGCCTGGGCGAACCCCACTTGCTCTGCCACGCGAGCAGCCTTGCTCACCGGGCGCTACGGATTTCGCACCGGGATCGGCAAGATGATCTCTCCTGGCGGGGGAATTAGCTTGTGCGACGATGAGGAACTTTTGCCCGAACTCCTCGGATCCCGCTATTCCTGTGGCGCTTTTGGTAAGTGGCATCTGAGTAATTCCACGGACCCCTTTGATTCCCAGGAGGAGGGGTACCCATGGATGAATGGTTTCGACCACTTTGAGGGGCAACTCCACGCGGTCAAAACGGCTTATTGCTCGACCTCGGGAAGTGCGGGTTGGCTTGAAGTCGAATCCAGCCCGACCCTCGTTGAACAGTCGCCGGACCTAACGGGATACTTGGTGGAAGAGCACTTTCGAGACGCTCAAGCTTGGATCCAATCTGCGGCTGAACCGTGGTTCTGCTTTCTCGCACCGCAAGCGCCGTTCCAGTTGCCCTGGTGGCCACCCCAGCAGTACACCGGATGTTCGCCCATGAATTCCTCCGATTCGTGCCTCCCTGCAGTCGGCGGATCGGCGATCAGGCGAGCGGCTTACGATGTGATCTTGGAG
>JAPKBO010000046.1 GCA_028823395.1 Planctomycetota bacterium
CCTCAATAGGACTTGAACGCGTCCTCGTCCATTCTGGACTCCTTGTGGGCCGCCATCCCCACGGCGAGCCCCAAGGCCAGGAAGGTAGCCAGTAATGAAGACCCACCAGTCGAAAACAACGGCAGAGTCAAGCCGGTCATAGGCAGGAGTCCGACGTTTACGGACACATTGATGAGCAGGTGCGCGGCGAAATAAATCCCCACACCACCAACAACGAGGCGCGCGAATCGATCGCGCATGCCCGAGGCGCTCAAGAGCAAGAGCGCACTCATCATGACGTACAGCACAATGATCCCTGCGGCGCCTATGAAGCCACCTTCTTCGGCGACCACCATGAAAATCGAGTCACTATCACGTTCGGGCAAGAGCCCCGTCTTGCTCGCCACACCATTGCCAAGGCCGCGGCCGAGGAGACCACCGTTACCCGCCACCACCCGGGCATGGTAGAGGTGGAAGGCTGCACCATCCCGACTGGCGATCAACTCCTCAGGCGAGTAGGTCTCGATCCAGGTCTCGACACGCTCCATCTGGTAGTCGCGCACCAAGTCGGCTTCTCGGGCAACGAACCCCGCAGCCAAGCCCAGAGTGCAGAGCCCAGCCAGGATCAAGCCGCGCGCACCCGCGAGATAGAACATCCCCACGGTCACGGGCACCAAGGTCATGGCGGTACCCAGGTCCGGCTGGCCAGCGACAAGCACAAGTGGCAACCCCGCCACGGCGAGTGGCAGAATCCACTGACGGGCAAGAGCCATGCGATTGGTCGTGAGAACCCGCGCCAGGGCCACGATCATGGCGACCTTGGCGAGCTCTGAGGGCTGCAGATCGAAGCGCGGCAATTGGATCCAGCGCTGAGCGTTGTTGCGCTCCTCGCCCACCAGGTAGACGGCCACCAGCAACAAGATACTGGCCCCATAGATCCAACCCGCGTTGCGACGCACCCACTCACGCCGCAAGAGCAGCCCGAGCACTAAGGCGGGGGCTGTGACGAAGACCTTCTGGCGATGGGCCTCATAAGACACGTCCCCGCTGAACTCGCCCGCCGCTCCCGTGGACAATCCGTGCACGAACATCATGCCCGAAGCCAGCAGCACCATGGCAATGACGATAACGTGCCAGTCCAAATCACTAGGACGCAGGTGGTGGGTGGAGAGCACCCGACCCAGAAGATTCCTTGACCTCATCGCACCTTCTCCACGAACTGGCGCACGGCGCTAGAAGACAGAAATTGCCGCATGACGTGAGTCGCCACGTGACTGGAGGTGGTCGACGTATCGTGCACGTAGACCACCACGATGGCTTCGGGCTTATCGGCGGGGAACCACCCGGCGACCCAACCGTGCTTGCGCATTCCTTTCTCCCAGCCGCCCGCACCATCGGACACCTGACCCGGTTGGTAGTCCGCGCTGCCCGTCTTGCATGCCAAGTGGAAGCCCAAGGACTCCGGGTCGAGCCCCGTCCCCTTCGCTGTCCCCTGCAGGGTGACGCGGCGCAGAGAGCGACGCACCGCCTCCAGGCTGGTCGCGGAGAGCGGTAGTGGATCTTCGCGCCGCGGCAAGGGTGCGCCACCTACCGACTGCACCAGACGCAGCTCGGGCATCCGTCCCGTTGCCAGGCCGACATAGGCCCGGGCGATCTGAAGCACCGTCGTCGAGATTGCCGTCAGCCCATTCCCCAAGCGCTGCAAGGTCGGCGCCGTGGCCGGTCTTTCATCCCTAAAGAAGCCGTTGGAGCGAGCATCCTCGCGCAGCCCGCCCATGTGCCGAATGCCGTGGTCCAAAGAACGCACGCCCGTCGGCCGATCAAAACCAAAGGTGCGTGCCATGTCCCTGAAACTTGTAGCGTCGTAGTGCGTCTCACCCACCATGGCAAAGTAGGCATTGCAGGACTGCAGCAGGGCACGATCCAGGGTCAGGTCCCCGTGGCCCCAGAGGCTATGGCAGTGGACCTTGGCACCCACCCGATGCATGGCCCCAACCTCGTCTAGTCTGGGCTCACATTGAACGTGAGTCAGCTCGGCATTGATCCAGCCCTGGTCAAGAGCCCAGGCCGCCACGAAGGGTTTGAACACCGAACCGGGGGGCTGAAAAGTGTGCTGACGGAGGGTGCGGTCATAGGCGAAACGCGCTTGGCCATCCTGATTCTCGCCGGGCGTGCGGCCCAAAACAGAGGGGCCGGAAGCGGCAGCGAGCACATCGCCATTAGCGGCCACAAGGACAATGGCGCCCACGGGATGATCATGCCACACGTGGTCGGGCCGCTGCTCTGCGGCGGGCGGCGGTTCCGGTGCGTCGATGACGGCCTGGGCCGCTCGCTGCAGATCCAGGTCCAGGGTAAGGCGCAGGTCTTCGCCATCCACAGCGGGTTGAAACGACGACTGCACGGTGCCCTCCACACGATCCTGGAGACCACCGCTCACGTGGAAACCGCTGCGCCCCTTGAGGGCCAGGTTGAAGTACCCCTCAAGCCCACTGCCCCCCATCACCTCGCCCGCTTGCAAGGTACTGCTCACAAGATCCTGGATCTCGGTTAGGTCCTGCTCCTGTAACTGGCGCTTGCGACGCAGGTCGCGCAGGTCACTCTGCCGCGGCTGCTGCTCCAAGAGATTTAGGAGGTAGGGCGAGCGTACGCGGCCCAGGAGGGGCGCCGCCACGGCCACGGCCTTGCCCGTGCTGGCATCGTCTACCTCCAAACGCACCCGGCGCGTTGTGGCTCTCACTCGAAACCCCGCATGCGTACCCGGATCCCGAGTCACCGCATAGACCAGGTCATAGCCCGGTTGAGAATCGAGGAGTACAGGCCGAGCCCCCCAGTCACGCACAAAATAGGCGCGCCGTTCAAGTGCCGCTTCAACCCACTCAGCGTCCAACTTCAGGGGGCCATCCAAGCGTGTCAAGACCTCGGCCACCCGCGCCTGCAGAATTCCATCCCAGTGCAGTAGGGCACTTACGAAGGGCGGCTCGGCTGCGGGACCCCAGGTGGGTGAAGCACTGCTGGCCACCTCAAGCATGCGCTGAGCCACCACCCGAGGTGGAACGGCTGATGGGCCGCGGTCAGCCGGCGGCAGCGTAGCTTCCAGCCGCAGGGCATCCGTAAGGGTCCGCAGGTTCTCATCCTGACAGGGGAGTACCCCTTGTCCCCACTCAGCCTCGAATTGGTCCGGGTCTTCACTGCGCTCCATCAAATGTGCGAGCCCGACGATGCGCTCCACTTCCCACCACGGGCGAGGGCAGGCGCTGTCCTCCAGTGTGCGCCGGGCATCGGCATTGAAGGCCATCGCCAGGCTGGACAAGACACGCTGGCCCGGCGGGGCGGCGAGGGGCTCCAGCTTCGAGCGCACGATGGTGTAGCCCGCCAAGTGCTCATCCACGCGCTCAGGCCAGAGACGGCCACGACTAGCGCGCCACTGATCCAGACGCAGTTCATCCCAATACAGTGCACGACGCAACCAATCCAAGTCCACGCAGGCCAGGTTGTCGGCGTCTAGGCGGGCGGGGTCGAAACCCGCGGCGCGCTTGAAGAGGGCGTCTGCCGTGGCGAACTGCACCTCACTACGCTTGAACTCAACAAGAGCTAGCAGTCGATCCTCCAGCGGGCCTTTATCCCAAGGGCGCGCAGAGTCACCGTCTTCGGAGACGAGCAAGGACCAGTTGATGCGCTGGGCCAAGGTACCCAACTCGGCCATGGCCGAGTTCAGACGTTCCTTCACCTGCTCGGCCTGCACCTCGGGGGCGGTGCTCGTCACGCGTGCAGCCAAAGCCAGGTAGGACTGGTCAGGGAGCTCCTTTCGAATACGTTCTAGGTCCCGTGAAGCGCTGCTGCCAAGGCCCAAGAGAGCCTTGGTATAGAAGTGCAGTTCAGAAGCGCGGGTACCTCGGCGCTCCCGGCGCACGGCTTCCCGCCGCGCGCGTCTGCCCTCCACGGAGATCGCTAAGACCTCAAGGTCCCCAACGCTAAGGGGTCCTCCCTCGCCAAATTCATCGATCTGATCCGGAGAAAGGTCCAGGAATGCTCGGGCCCAGGGGATCAGGTCGGCACGCGCGACCTCCAGAGGCACGTAGCGCATCCCCAGTACCGACCTTAGCTGGGCAACCTGTCCCAAACCGTGACCGCGGCGGAACTCCCTCCAGACAAATTCGAGTTCGTAGACGCGCTCGTCCTGGGCCAGGCGACGGCCCTGGCGATCGAGAATCGCACCGCGCTGGTAGGGCATGACCTCCCAGGATCGTGCCAGGTTCACGGCCTCCCGAGCCCAGGTTTCATGCTGCCGCACCTGCACTTCATACAGGCGCGCTATAAGGAATGCGGCAGCCAAGCCGATGCCACCGAGTACAGGTCCGCAACGCCTTAGGTTTACCACAGGCGTGACCTCTGCCGGAGGGGCGTCATGCCCGGAAGTAAGATCAGCCCTTGAAACAGGATCGCCCCTGCCACGGCCGTGACCAGGACGCCCGGTAGGAGAGGCTCAAGCAGTTGACCTAAACCAGAAGTGGGAGCATGGAGGCCCAACTCCGCACTTCGCACAAGAGCCATCCAGGAAGCGAAAAGTAAGGAAGCCACTCCCACCATGGCGAAGCGCACCAGGACCCGATTCGCATCGGCATACCTCCGAGCGCTCACTACGAGAACGGAGAGAATTCCGAATCCAGCCAGAATGGCGGACGGGGAATCCACCGTGGTCGCCGTACGGCACAGGGCCAGAATGAAGGTCGCCGGAATGACGTCGCGGCGGTGCAACTTCACTGCGACCACAACGACCAGGAGAAGGAGAAGGTCCGGGACCCAGGGCCCCAGCGTGCCGCGGGTGACGAGCACGGCCTGGGCTCCCGACAGCCAGGTCCCCCAGGCGGCGAGCATGATCCATGCCACGAGGCGGCCACGCTGCCTCATAGTTCCTCCCCGGACACCGAGAGTTCCGACACGGGGGTGCCAGCAGGGGCTCCCACCCACACCTGGGTCCCGTGATCCACGAGCCCGTCAGCAGCAAGCCGGACCTCAATAATGTGCGGGCCGGGGCCGAAGGGCAGGTCGGTCTCACCGATCAGCAGTCCACGGGGTAATCCATCGTCCCCTGACCCGGTCCAGATCTGTGCGGGCAGGCCCACATCTGGTTCCCATCCGGAGGGGACCTCGAGGGTCAGGGTCGCGGGCCAATGAAATCGCACGGATCCAGCCGCCCCTTTGCCCAGGCTGGTGAGCTGCCCCAGAACGTGGGGGCGCTTGCCTGAACCGTCCTGCAAGAGGGCGATGGTCGAGATACGCAGGCCGGGATCCGCGAGTAGGGAGAGGTCCGCCCCGAGAGGGCCGACCCTAATCACACGCCCTAACAAATGCGTACCCACCGAGACGGCTGCCCCAACGCTCACGCCATTCACACTCCCGCTTGATATTTTCCGGCCCGCACGCAACGGGGAGCTCTCTCCGCGGAGGAGGAGTTGGGTTGAGCGCCAAGCGGCAGCATCCTGTACGGGGAGCACCATCTCAGTTGCCCCGTTCCCGATGGCCTCGGGTTCAGAGTCGGTGAGAATTAAGACCTGATGCAGGCCGTGAGCGAAATCCATGATGGGTTGAATGCCCAGCAGCGACTCCTCGGCGAGGCGCGCACTCGCATGCTCCCAAGCCGCGGGAATCCCCCGCGCAAGCACACCAAGAACGAATCCGTTGGCCAGATGCGTGCGCACACCCACACGCACGGTCTCACTAACAATCACACGCGCTCCGACGCCTCCCGGTTGTTCGGGATTGTGCACAGCCAACAAGATGCGATCGGGGTGCGGAGCCAGGCCGCCAACGACCATGCGCCGGCGCCCAACGATGGGTCCCGTAAAGCGAGAGTCTTCGGGGTCAATCTCGGCGCCCACACGGAATTGCGCCCCGGTCACCAGCTGAACCTCGACGACTCCGACTTGGGCCGTCAGGCGGGAGGCCTCCACGTCGACGGTACCGATAAACGCGTCGCCGCTGACTACAGCATCACCCGTGCGCAGGCTGGAGATGTTGCCGGCCTGTGCCAAACGCAACCAGATGCGATCGCGATCGTCGCGGGGACGGCCACTGACCTCCGCTCGCAGGGCTCGCATCCCTGCCAATTTCTCAACACGCAACGGATTCTGGGGTTCGGCCGAGGCGAGCACCGCCTGCTCAAGAGCTAGCTGAGCCGCATAGGCGGCTTCCTCTTGCCCCTCCCCGGCAATGGCGGGGCGTCCTCCCATCCACGCCAGGGGTGCGCACAGGTGGGACAGAACGGCACTCGGGGCCAGAAGCACGTCTAGAGCGCGCACCAAAGGATCCACGGGCCGTAAGGCCAGGAGGGCCAGGCCCGCCAGGGATAAGTGGTACAGGGTACGGGTACGTGAGGTGCGCAAGTAATCGCTCTCCTCACCCGCGGGGCGTGCCGTGCCGCGTCTCAACGCGGCGCGTTTCCCCTCCCGTCACGCCCCTCCGAGTGAGATTGGGTTCAACTGACTCCAGAGTAGAGGAGCGCAGTGCCTGAATCCAGCAGGTCCTTCCAGTCACAAGACCAAGTCTGAAACCTGCCCGAATTGAGAGCGACCTTCCCTAGAGATCTTCTTCCGTGCCCAGCACGTCTTTGAAAATCTCAAGCTTGTTGAGGACAACGCCCGTTCCCCGCGCAACGGCAGTCAAAGGGTCATCCCCCATGCGTACCGGGAGGCCCAGGTAATCTTCGATGGCCTCAGGCAACTTGTGAAGCAGCGAACCACCACCGACCAGGACCAATCCACTCTCCACCAGGTCTGCGGAAATTTCTGGCGGAGCAAGCTCTAGCTGTCCCCGAATTGCCTCGCAGATCAAGCGCACAGGATGCGCCAGTGCTTCCCGGATCTCGATGGACGTCACCGTGGCGCTACGGGGCAGACCCGTTATGGAGTCCCGGCCACTGACGACGTAGGAGAGCTCTTCATCCATGGCCCAGGCGGAACCCACGGTCAGCTTGACCCTCTCGGCCGAGATAACTCCGATCATGAGGTTGTGGTTCCTGCGCAAATGGCTGACGACAGCATCGTCCATCTCGTCCCCGGCGATGCGCAAGGAGGTCGCCTTGACGATACCTGCTAAGGAGAGCACGGCAATCTCCGTTGTACCGCCGCCGATATCCACAATGAGAGAACCACGGGGCTCGGTCACCGGCAAATCACAGCCAACGCCCGCGGCCATGGGCTCGGGAATCAGATACACATCACGTGCCCCAGCACGCTCTGTGGCATTGATAACGGCACGTCGCTCAACGGCCGTAATCCCCACCGGTACGGCGATCACCACTCGCGGCTTCACCCAGCGCGGGCCGTCCTGCACCTTGTTGATGAAGTAGCGCAGCATTTTCTCCGTCACCTTAGGGTTAGCAATCACCCCATGGCGCAGGGGCCGAATGGCCTCGATCTCCCCGGGAGTCTTGCCCATCATCTCCTTGGCGCGATAGCCCACGGCCGTGCCATCGAGGAGCACTTCGTTTGTGCCCTTCTTGACGGCCACGACGGAAGGCTCGTTGAGGATGATTCCCCGATCTCGAGCACAAACGAGGGTGTTGGCGGTCCCTAAGTCGATGCCCACATCGACGGACAAGTGCTGCGAGACCCACTCCAACGGATTGTTCCAACTCACGAGGCGCTCCTGAAGAAATAGAACTAGGAAACAAGCGGATCCGAGACCACGAACCGTCCGAGGCCTACCCACCACTTGAAGTGTTCAGAATGGAGGAGGCCGATTCAAGGACGCAATTCGTTGTGGATGGACTGTTTTTTTCCTGGGGCCGCTTCCCCCCTGAGGATTGCGGCAAGCCCATGCCCCCCTCAACGCAACACGCCTCCCACTAGAGGAGGCGTGTGACCGCCTATGAAGGCGGTGGGTCGCGCGCGAAACGCCCGACCCATAGGTGCGCGTATTGGCTTCCTAGAAGAAAGTTCCGTCCTGGAAGTAGCTCGCCATGTGGAAGTCGACCATCAGGATCGTGGCAATCAGGATGACGGTCGTCACGATGACCATGCCGTCTTCCATACCCATACCTTTGCCTTCCTCTACGACCTCCACCTCAGCGGCGGGTGCGGACTTCTTCTCCTTGCGACCCTTGGATCCGGAATCGCCCCGGGAGCCACGTTTCTTGCTTGATCTTGCCATAGTGTGAAATCCTGTTCGGTTGGCTAGATGCGGGTCGAGGCGCTGTCGCCCTGGGAGATACTACGACCGTCGTAGGTATCGATAATCACCGCACTGCACATGTCCGGCTCAACGGTTTCCACGCGTACGCGGCCCTTGAACTGGCCACCGTCGTAGATGTCGAAGGTGAAACCGCGCTTCACGCCATCGTTGGCACCCTTGTTGATGGAGATCAGGCCGGGGTCAATAGCATGGGAGACCATCAGAACCGCGCCGTCGATCTGAGGCATCACGATGAAGTCCTCAGGACGGGCTCCGGTGACGGCAATCATGGTGTCGAGGGCCGTCTGGGTGTCCCCCAGGGTCTTCTGGCTACTGGTCAGATCGGTCGACAGGCTCGCGATCTGGTTGTTGGCCACGTCCAAAGCCCGCTGAAGGCGAGCCTGCTCAGCCTCGGCGGCCTCTTGAGAGTTCGCGGCGGTGTGACGAGCCTCGTCAGCGCTACGAGCGCGGCCTTCGGCGGCCTCGGCCCGGTTGGCTTGCTCCTTGTTGGTGGAGTCGTAACTCTCCAAGGTGCCCGAGATCTTTTGCACATCGGACTGCAAGCTGTCGTAACGGCTCTGCAGGTCGGCGAGCTCACGCCCGTTGCGATCACGCTCAGCCTCGGCGGACTGCTGTCCACCGCGGGTGTTGGCGAGATCACGCTCCAGGCCGCTTTTCTCGTTGTTCAGATCGTCGATCTGACCGTCGAGGTCGGCCTTAGTTGCAGCGTGTGCCGCGACTTCAGCTGTGTGGTCTGCTTTCCAGTTCTGGCTGTTGACGAGGTTGGAGGAGGCCCAGCCGAGGAAGACAACGGCGAGTACCAGGTTCAAGACGATGAAGATACGTCCGATCGGGCTCATGCTAGATCTGGGGGGGGGAGGGGAAGCCCCATGAAGGGCGATCCGGCCATCGGGAGTCGAACGAACCAACAGGGTCCGGTCGTTGAAAGAGGGGCAGTCTGGATCCTTCTAGTCGTGCCAACCGGCACGGCACTAGGAGGGCGCGCGAGTATAGGTGGGGTCTAGGGAGGGGTCAAGCAGGAGTATCTGCAGGGGATCCGACAAGATGATGTCAGTCGGGCCTACCTTCGGGTGCTCAGGCTTGGGTGGGCCTAACCCGTCCGGGGCCACTGGTTACCCCCCGGCCCCCGAAGACCACCAAGAGACCCACCAGGATTGCCCAAAAAACGGGCTGGAAGCGCCCTGTACGCACCCAGAAGGTGCGCAGAGCACCCTCCCGGGGCCGATCGGTCCCAGGTGTTCGACCCCCTAGAGGCACGGGGACCTGGACCACCAAGGTGCCCCGAGCCATCTTTCGTTGGCCCTCGCCATCTTCCAGGACGGCCACGGTTTCGCCCGACGGATCCACAACGATGGATACTCCCGAATTCGTGGCGCGCACCACGCTGCGGCCCACAGCCACCGCCTTCATGCGCGCCATGGCCACGAGATGGTCCATCTCCACGCTGCGCTTGTACCAAGCCTCGTTGGAGAGAATGCAGAAGAAGTCCACCTCTCCGCGCTCGAGGGGTTCCCGATAGGGGTCGTCGAAGACGTTGTCGTAGCAGATGGAGACCCCCATGGCCCAGGTGCGGCCATCTCTTCCCTCTAGAGGCAGTACCGCCGCACGCTCCGCTGGGACGAAGTCGGGCACATATCCCCCGACCTTGCGCAGAGCGGCCAACACGAACGGCATTGAGGTGTATGGATCCGCCTGCTCGGCGCCAGGAACGAGGTGAACCTTTGCGCCCAACTGAGGTTCACCCTCGGCCCCCCACAACGCGGCGGAATTCTGTTTGCGGATGACGTCCCCATCCACGACCCAAGTTATGAGTCCGGTAAGAAAGGACGTACCTGCGGGCAGGACACCCTCGCCCTTAGCGGCAGCAGAGTACCAGTCGGCATCGGCCATCTGGTTCAGGGCCGAGGCCCATCCACCTTGTCCTGCAACGAGTGGGTCTAGGCGTCCAAGCAAAACACCCTCCACAAAAGTCTCAACCCCCGCCTTGTGCATGGCCAGTTTCCGTGCGTCCAAAGTCCAGCCCGCATGATCCAAGGTGCCCATGCCGCCTCGCTCAGCCTCCACGACGCCTTCGGCGGGAAGGGAGAACGGCAGCATGCTCTCACCCCAAGCCACCAGGTCCGGCGGCTCCTCCATGGCCTGCAACCCTTCGTAGGTCAGGTCCACGGTATCGCGATAAAGCTCCTGGAGCGGGTCCGCTCCAAAAGCCTTGATGGCCTGCTCGATTCCAGGCTGGACGATCAACACACGCGGACCCGGCTCCGTGGCCGTCACTGGCGTTAGGCACAGGGCAAACGCAAGGGCCAAAGGCCCCAAGCCAAGGAGGTGAACCCACGAGTGGGGAAAAGCCATGGCCTGGACGGGATTCAGACGCCTCAGTAATAGAAGGTCTGCGATCCAACCGCAGAATGCGGCGAAGACCCAAGTCAAACCCCAGGTACCCCAAACCCGGGCGCTCCCGAGGAGCCAATCCGTGTCGTGGGCGAAGAGGCCCAAGCGCCACCAGCCGAAGGAGAGAGGCGCCGGGATCAGCCAGCGCAGTAACTCTGCCATCATCCAGGCCGCGGGCACGGCCAGGGCCAAGGGATAACGGCGCGCCATGCGACGCAGAGCCACCCCCCCCAGCGCCATCCAAAAACCCGGGATGATGGTCATGGGAATGAGCAGCCAGGGGAGCAAATGATGCATCCACAAACTCATGGCCCCCACTCCCAGCGCGCAGGCAGCCCAATCCGCAAGAAACGCACGTGGGCCCGGCCGCCGTGAGTAGTAGGCCCAGGGAACCAGGGCCACGAAGGCCGTATGCCCGAATCCGTCTGGGCGCCCTAAGCCCGGCTGACTGGCGTAGATCAAGATCCAGGTGCCCAGAGTGGCCAGGAAACGTCGGCTAGGAGCCAGGTCTCGGAGCGGCGCAGGGTCGGTGGGCAGGAATGGAGAGGCCATGCTGGTATGACTCTATATATACAGTGAACGGTAAGGCAGAAGCTCGCCCGACTGGGCCTCGCACCCGGCCTCCACCACGGCCAAGGCCGTGGCCGTCGAGAGGCCCACGATGTCCGCGGAGCCCGACCACTGAATGGGGGTCAACAGATCGCACCCCTCATTGTCCTGGGAGACTGTCACCGGCAGATGCTGCTGGCGCGGGCCACTGCGCGGACTGGCCCCGTTCCAGCGTCCCACGCGCAGGTCAGGTGCCTCCACCGAAGCCCCCTCCAAACGCGCCAGAGCAGGGCGCACAAAAACCTCGTGGTCCAGGAGGCAAGAAACGGGGTTTCCGGGGAGAGCAAAGACCAGGGTGCGACCCCGCCTGCCGAACCACAGGGGCTTGCCAGGCTTGATGGCGACCTTGTGAAAGACTTGCTCCACACCCAACTTCAAGAATGCATCGGCCACGAGATCGTAGCGCCCCATGCTCACACCGCCGGTCGTCAACACGACGTCCGCAGCCTCGAGGGCTTCACCGAAGCTCTGAACTAATTGTTCCGGTACGTCACGCACCAACCCCAGGCAGTCCACCTCGGCTCCTGCGCGTTCGGCCAAGGCCGCAAGGTGCATCGTGTTCGTCTCACGGATCTGACCCGTTCCCGGAGTCTGCGTGGGCGGCACGAGTTCGTCACCGGTGGTCAGGATCGTCACGCGCGGCTGACGCCATACAGGGACGGGATCACATCCGACGGCGGCGAGGACTGAAAGGTCGGTTGGACTCAAGCGATGACCCGCACTCTTGACCCGCTTTCCAACGGCAAGATCTTCAGCCTTGGCGCATACATTTTGCTGGACCCGGTGTTGTCCAGCGATGTGCACTAAGTTTCCCTCGCGGGTGGTCTGTTCAACCATGACGACCAGATCACAGTCATCGGGCACTTCGGCGCCGGTATATATTTCCACGCAGGCCCCTGCGGGAACGTCCCCTTGGAAGGGCGCTCCAGCCCGCGATTCGCCCACGTAGGTCAGAGGTGGATGTCCATGCTCCGCTAGATCTGCGTAAGACATGGCGAAACCGTCCATCGCGCTCTTACGGAAAGGAGGCATGTCCACGTCCGAAGAAACATCTTCGGCGAGTACACGGCCAGCAGCAGCGCGTAAGGGTATGGTCTGCCCCTCGCACAGAGGCGTGCAAGAGGCGAGAATCTGTGACAGTGCTTCGTCCGGGTTAAGCATGGTCGGAAGTGTAACTCCCGGCCAAGCGCTTCGCCGCCCTCCCGCGCCCCCCCTTTTCTCCGATCCCGCTCTGCCCACCTGCCGTGTCCCGAACCCAAATCTCTGTCGTCTGTCTCTCCCTCGCAGTTCTCGCCGGCTGTAAACCGACGGGTGCGGATGCCGCCAACAACCCGCTTGAAGGCGCGCAGATCAAGCGCCGCGCCGCCATCCAAGTGCTAACGGCCCCCGTTCAGCGCCGGGAAATGGTGCGCACAACCTCAACGACCACCAACGTCGAGTCGGTCAACGAGATCAAGATCTTCCCGCGCACTGCGGGAGTGATCACATCCATCCTGGTGGAGGAAGGGGATCGGGTCCAAGCAGGTGAGGTATTGGCCGTGATCGACCCACGCGAGGCCCAAGCCTCGCTCGACGATGCCAAAATCGCACTCAAGGAAGCGCATGAGGCTACCGCGCGCCTCGCACTCACCCGCGATGAAGCCGACCAGCGAGTCGCGCGCAGTCGCCTCGGATGGGAACAGGCCAAGCGCGAAGTACAGCGCAATGAAGAGGCAGCCCTGCTCTCCGAGGTGGACCTGGACAAGTTGCGTCTGGCCCGCGACACGAGCGAACACGACTATCTAGCCACGAAGCTCTCAGCCCAAGGCAGTCAGCAGGAGCTGGAACGGCAGAAGACTGTGATCGAACGGGCCGAGCTCACCGTGCAACGCCAGGAGCTAGCCCTTAGTCACACACAGATTGTGGCCCCATTCACCGGCATCCTCGCCGCACGCTCAATCAAGGTCGGCGACTCAGCTGGCGGGACCGCCGCAGCCTTCACCTTAACCGACCCCGATAACCTGCGCGCCATCGTCTATCGTCCCCAACGCGAACTGATTTTCTTCCAGAACGCGAATGACCTGAGCGCGATCGAAGTCCGGGTGCAACCCGAAGCTCTTCCCGGTCAGGTATTCAAAGGCACGATCAACTTCCTCTCCCCCACGATCGATGCGACCTCCGGTTCGTTCAGGATCACGCTAACGCTGGATCAACCGGCCTCTGATGCGGCAGGGCCGCGCCTCGCGCCAGGCATGTTGGCCCGTATCGACATCGTTACCGAGCGACGACCCAATGCGCTCGTTGTTCCCAAACGCGCGCTACGCCGTGAGGGGGATAGCCAATTCCTCTACCTCGTACGCGAGGGCAAGGCCGTCCGTCTCAGGGTAGTGGAAGGCCTCTCCAACGATGAGTTCGTTGAGTTGACGCTCTCCGAAGAAGATCCCATTGAGGCTGGAGACGAGGTGATCGTCGTAGGCAACCGTGACCTAGAGGGTGGCGAGGAAGTCCAGGTCAATACGGTCGGCGCAGGACAAAAAGACGGCGACGCATAAAATGAAACAGCGCGTCGAAAAGCCGTCCGCATCGGCAAGCTCCCCGAGGAACACCTCACTGCTGAGCTTTGTAGCTACACGTCCCGTGGCCATCTCCATGTTCTTCACCGCCTTGGCGGTGTTCGGCATGGTGTCCCTGGCCAAACTACCCATGGACCTGCTGCCCGAGATCAGCTATCCGACACTGACCGTGCGTACAGCATTCCCCGGAGCGGCACCCGAGGATGTGGAGGATCGCTGCTCAGTTCGCATCCAGGAAACCCTGGCCACCATCGGAGGCCTAGTACGCGCCACCTCCACGAGTCGAGCGGGCTTCTCGGACGTCACCCTGGAGTTCGACTGGGGCATGGAAATGACGTACGCCGTCCAAGAGGTGCGCGACCGCCTTGACGGGGTGCGCCTGCCCAATGCGGCGGAACGCCCCTTGATCCTGCGCTACGATCCAAATCTGGATCCCATCTTGCGCATCGGGTTGAGTCCGCCCCCAGGTAGTGAAGGGGGCGACGCACAGTTCATTCACCTGCGCTGGGTAGCGGAGAAGAAAATCAAGCGCGAGCTGGAGGGCATCGAAGGCGTAGCCGCCGTGCAGGTGCGCGGGGGCCTGGACGAGGAGATCCGCGTCAGCGTGGACCCCGGCAAGTTGGCTGCTCACAACATCGAGCTGGCAACGATCGCCACGCGCCTCAGCCAGGAGAACCTAAACGCCTCCGGAGGACGCATCCGTGAGGGTTCCACCGAGTACCTAGTGCGCACGCTGAACGAGTTCCAGGACTTGGACGAGATCGAGAACCTCGCCATCGTACGCCGCGGAAACACCCAGATTCGCATCAGGGACGTGGCAAGCGTGCAGCGTACCCATGCCGAGCGCGAGGTCATCACGCGCCTAGAAGGGCGCGAGGCGGTAGAGGTCGCCATCTACCGCGAGGCTGGCGCCAACATCGTGGACGTAGCCGAGCGCGTACGCAACGCTGTATTTGGCACAGAGAAAGCGCGCAAGCTGGCCACGGAGAAGCGCGCGGAAGGCAAGACGCGTACCCGCGACCTGAACTGGCAGGAGCGCCAAGATCTGAGTTTCCTGGCCTGGACCCTGGCTGACGAAGGCCAGCTAGAGGTGCTCTCGGATCAGTCAACATTCATTGGCGCAGCAATCAAGGACGTGCGCGATGCCGCCGTGTTCGGAGCACTGCTCGCCATCGCTGTCATGTGGGCCTTCCTGCGGCGGCTGTCCTCCACCCTCATCATCGGTGTGGCCATTCCCATCTCGGTCGTGGTCACTTTTGCGCCCATGTTCCTCTTGGGCGTCTCCTTGAACGTCATGTCCCTTGGGGGACTGGCCTTGGGCATCGGCATGCTCGTGGACAACGCCATCGTGGTCCTGGAATCCATCACCCGCTGCCGGGATGAGGGCGATTCCCGAGCGCAGTCCGCGGTGCGTGGCGTCAGCGAGGTGGCAGGGGCCATCATCGCTTCGACTCTGACCACAGTGGCAGTCTTCGCGCCCATCGTCTTCGTGCACGGGATCAGCGGCCAGATCTTCGGGGACCAGGCAGTGACGGTTGTTTCCGCCCTGCTGATCTCCCTTCTGGTAGCCGTGCTATTCATCCCCATGCTGTCGAGCATGGGGATAGACAAGGCCACGGAAACTGCCGGAGACATGGAGCCTACGGCGCCCTCAAAGGATGTCGCCGCGGAACTGGAGTGGAGCGCCTCTCAGTTCATCCCCAACGTGCTTTCCATTGTGGGCCGAGGCGCCCTTGGTGCAATCGCCCTCACCCTGCGCCTTGCCCAGTGGCTCTTCACCATCCTGGGCCGCGTCCTTTCGGTCCTGACGGCTCCCTTGCGTAGCATGTTCGACGGAGCGTGGGATTACCTCGAACGAACCTACCCGCGCCTCTTACGCGCGGCCCTGGACCGCCCCCTTCTGGTGCTGGGGCTCGCCGGCGTCCTGACCCTTGGCGCGTGGCTCAAGGTGGGAGATCTGGGAGTAGAGTTGCTACCCGAGATTCACCAAGGAGAATTCACCGCACACATCGGCCTTGAAGTGGGCACACCCATCGCTGTGTCGGACCGGATCTTCAGTGAGCTGGCGCGTGAGGTTGGCGCCTTCCCCGAAGTCCAGACTACATTCCTGACCGTAGGTGTGGAGCAGGACACTCTAACGCGCGAGATCGAAGGAGATCACACTGCCCGGCTCACGGTACGCCTAACCCCGGAGCACTCAGGGATAGAGGACGAGCTACAGGTGGTCGATGCCGCCCGACGCATTCTTGAGCTGCGCCCCGAAGTACGCAGTCTGGACATTTCCCGTCCCACCCCCTTCGCCCTAGAGTCCCCCATCGCCGTGGAAATCCGCGGCCACGATCTCGAAGTGCTGGGGCAGGTAGCGACCGAAGTGCAAGCACGGCTCGAGTTGATTGAGGGCCTGACTGACATTCGCAGTACGGTGCGCCCCGGCCACCCCGAAGCCCGAGTCACGTTCGATCGAGACAAACTGCTTGAGTTCGGCTTAGACCTGGGTCAGGTAGCCACTCTGGTTCGCAACCAAATCATGGGGAGCGTGGACACGCGCTTTGTCGAAGGCGAAGAACGTATTGACATAAGGGTCGAGGGCGATGAGCGAGTGCTGACCAACATCGACAGCGTGCTCAATCTCGTGGTCAATCCATCATCGGACCGACCTGTGCGCTTGCGCTCCATCGCCCGCATCGATCAGACCCGTGGACCGGCCGAGATCCGCCGCATCGGCAATAGTCGCGCAGTCGTCGTCAGCGCAGCCAGCTCGGGAATCGACCTGGGCGGCCTGACCACACAAATCGAACAGCAGCTCGCAGGCCTGGATCACCCCGCTGACGTACTCGTGGAGCTGGGCGGACAGAAACGCGAGATGGATGAGGGGCAACGCAGCCTGATGTTCGCTCTAGCTCTGGCCATTTTCCTGGTCTACGTGGTCATGGCCAGCCAGTTCGAATCGCTCCTTCAGCCCTTTATCATCCTCTTCAGTGTGCCCTTGGCAGCTGTAGGAGTTGTCTTCACCCTAGCTGTGCTGAACGTGCCGCTTTCGGTGGTCGTCTTCATCGGATTGATCCTGCTGGCGGGAATCGTGGTCAACAACGCCATCGTCCTGGTGGACCGCATCAACGCTCGACGGATAGCAGGCCTTGGGGTGCGAGAAGCCATCATTGAAGCGGGCGAGGCACGCCTGCGGCCGATCCTGATGACTACAGCGACGACGGTCCTGGGTTTGCTCCCCTTGACCGGTTGGCTGGCGGGCCTGCCATTGGTGGGCGCATTTGGCTCAGGCGAAGGGGCCGAGATGCGTGCGCCCATGGCCATCACGGTCATTGCCGGCCTGATCAGTTCAACGGTGCTGACCCTGATCGTCATCCCCGTCATCTACAAGCTGCTCGCGAATTTGCCGTCCATGGCCACCAGCGAGGAGGCCGCCGTTTGAGCCTCGCCAGCGAGCAGCGTGGCCTCTACGCCACCCTCGTCCATCGACCGGTTGCGGTGGGCGTCCTTTTCTTGACGCTCATCCTCCTGGGGGCCATCGCCTATGCGCGTATACCGCTGCAGATGATGCCCGATGGGGTCAGCGGCTCGCGCCTGACCGTAATGGTCTCGCATCCGGGTTCTTCAGCCAGCGAAAATGAAGCGAAGGTCGCGCGGGTCATCGAAGAGCAGTTCCGCACTCTTCCAGACCTAAAGGACATCTCGTCCCGATCCGGCGAAGGCTCCGTGAACATCAGCGTAAGCTTCAACGGCTCCAGCGATATGGGGCTGGCCAAGGCCGAACTGCGGGATCGAATCGAGCGTGCCCGTCCGAACCTGCCCGCCACCGTCGACCGGATATTCGTCTGGGCTCACGGAGATGGCGACCTGCCGGTGATGTTCTTGGGATTCCTCATCTCCGAGCGCACGCCGGAGATGGACTACCTGCTCGAGCATGAAATCCAGCGCCGTATCGAGGCGGTGGACGGCATCAGTCGTGTTCAGGTCTGGGGCATGCTTGAGGACTCCGTGCGGATCCTTCTGGATGAAGACAAGGTGCGCGCCGCACGCCTCGACGTAGGAACTCTGGTCGGTGCGCTCATGCGCGACAATTTTGCTCAACCGATGGGCGAGATCACAGATGGCGGCCGGCGCTTTCTCCTGCGCTCAGACATGCGCATGCGTTCGTTCGCCGAGATCGAGAATTATCCCATTCGCAAGGGATTACGCCTTAAGGATGTGGCCTCGGTCGTGCGAGCCAAGACCGTACGGGACGAGTTGACCCGCATCGACGGTCGCGACGCCTACTACGGCATGATCCAAAAGGAGTCCTCCGCCAACATGGTTGAGGTCTCCCACTCCCTGCGCAACCTATTCAAGGAATTCGAGGCCGATCCGAAACTGGCCGGAAAAATCGGCGTCAGCGTCTTCTTCGATCAGGCGAAGTTCATTGAGGTCTCCCTTAACCAGCTAAGCCAGACGGCCATCTGGGGTGGCGGACTGTCGGTTCTCATCCTGCTTATGTTCCTGCGGCGCGTACGCATGACCCTTTGCGTGGCCCTATCGATTCCCGCGTCGGCCCTCCTAGCCATCACCTGGGAGCATTTCACCGGCGGCTCGTTCAACGTCTTGACCATGACCGGCTTGACCTTGGGCATCGGCATGCTCGTGGACAACTCCGTGGTCGTCATGGAGAGCATTGCGCGCCAACGCAATGAAGGTAAGGGGCCGCTGGACGCCGCCGTGAGCGGAGCGCGGGACGTGGGCCTTGCCATTTCCCTGGCAACCCTGACAACCGTAGTCGTGTTCCTCCCACTGATCTTTATGGGTGGCGACCCCATGCTGCGCGTCATGTTGGGAGCCATGGGCATCCCGTTGTGCATCTCCTTGCTGGTCAGTTTGGTGGTTGCGCTAATATTCCTGCCCGTCGCCTCAGCGCGCGTCGTTGGGGAGCGTTCCCAACTGGCCGAGAACATCGCCAGCTTCATGGGACGCGTGATGCTGCTGCCGGTGCATGCAATCGCCGGCTTGGTTGCCGTCCCCCGCGCCGCGTACCATTGGTGCTTGGCCGTTGCTCACCGGGCGATCCACCTGGGCCTGAGACTCATAGTCCCCCTGCGCTGGCCGCTCGCCGCCGCATTCCTGGGAGCGGGAGCCCTGGCATTGGGACGCGGAGGCCCCGGCCGCGAACTGGTTCAGGAAATGAATAGCCTGGGCATCCCCTCACGCACCGCAAGCATGTCCGTCACCAGCGGCACAAGTGCCGCAGTCGGAAGTGTTCTTGCGGCTCTAGTCCTGGTCTTCATCGCGCCGCGTTGGCGCAAGCGTCCAGCCCTCCCCCCCCGACGCCCTTCATCCCTGAAACCTCAAGGCACCTCCGTCCTCTCCTGGGTTCAAGCGGCGAACCGCTCCCTCCTTACGTGGACACTGCAGCACCGTTTGCTTGCCAGTCTCGCCGCCCTGGGCGCACTCTCCTCGATGTCCATCCCCCTGGGCGGAATGAGCGTCGCGGCATTCGGGCGCGAAGGGGATTCCAGCAAGATTGAAATCCGGGTGGACATGGAAGACAACTTCACCCTCTCTGAAGCCAGCGAGGAAATCGCTCACTACGAAGATATCCTCGAAGGGATGCGCGAAGAGCTGGGCTTTGCCCACCTGGTGGCACGCTTCCGGGCGGGTGGAGGGAAGCTAGAATTACAATGGGATGACCGCCCCGGTGTCGCGCAGACGGAAGCCACGCGCAACCGCTTGCGCACGGAGCTGAAAGCGCGTCCGGGCCAGAAGCTCATCTTCTCCGAGGAGGCAAGCCTTGACGTGGCCTCACGCCAATTCGTCCACTTCCAACTGCGTGGCACAGACCCAGAGCAGCTTGAACAGTTCGGCATGCAGGCCGTGAAACTCCTACGCAAAGTGCCCGGACTTTCTGACGTAACCACCTCTCTTGAGGAAGCCCCAGAACAGGTGCGCCTGCAAATCGATCGCGAGGCAGCGACGACCTATGGCGTCACATCCAACGCGGCTATCCAAAGCCTGACCTGGGCCCTACGCGGTGCAGCCCTTCCACGCTTCCAGGACGTCGACCGAGAACTGCCACTGATCATCGAGTACGACGAAGAGAAAGTGGCAGGCCTCGACACGATCCGGGACTTGAGCGTGTTTACCGCAACCAGCGTGGTGCCGCTCTCGGCCTTTAGCCAAATCGAGTTCCAACCGGGCGCGGGGCAGATCCGCCGCCGGAATGGCAAGATCACCTTCAACATCCAGGCGCGAGTCGATAACCCCGCGCGACAGACGGAGCTGGTCAAGTCAGGCTACGCAGCGCTGCAAGCTCTGGAGTTGCCACGAGGATTCAGCTTGGGTTTGGACGATTCGGTAGCAGCGCGGCAAGCGGAAGAGGTTGACGAACTCAAGAATGCGCTCATGCTCTCCGTGGTGCTCGTCTTCTTGCTCATGGGCATCCTGTTCGAATCCCTGCTCTTGCCCATCTCCGTCCTGACGACAATCCCCTTCGCTATTCTCGGCGCTCTGTGGACCCTCTACCTCACCGGCACCACCATGGATTCGGTGGGCTTTATCGGGTTGATCATCCTTGTGGGCGTCGTCGTGAACAACGGTATCGTCCTGATCGACAAGATCCACCGTGGCCGTAGCACGGCGGCCAACCGCACGGATGCCGTCCTCGGAGGCAGCGCTGCACGCGTGCGTCCCATTCTGATGACTGCCCTGACAACGGTTTTCGGCCTATTGCCCATGGCGCTCGGCGATGCCAGTAATGACGGCATCGACTACCGCGCCCTGGCAACATGCGTAGCGGGAGGATTGGTGATATCCACCTTCTTCACGCTCTGGATTGTGCCCCTCGCCTACACGGTGATGGACGACCTCACACAAACGCTGGGCAGCACACTGCGCAGCAATCTCAGGGGCAACCGCAAGCGCTCCTGACCAACATTTGCAGCCTTGAGGCTGCGCCCTTGAGAGGACCGGCCTAGACTTGTCCCTCGCGTTCGGCTCATTCCCACCCCCCACCTCTCCTTCCGGTCCGACCCGGCCCATGGCACGCAACCCCTCAAGTCCCGGTCAATCCACGTGCCCGCCCCTGGCATCTGGCACACGTCTGGCGGTGGTGGTATCCGAGTTCCACTCGGAGCTGACCCTCGCCATGCTGGAGAGTGCCCAAGGAGTCTGGAGCGCGGCTGGACTCGCCGCCGAAAATCTCGAGGTCGCGCGGGTACCCGGCGCCTTTGAACTCCCCCTCGTTGCGCGTCGCTTCGCGCGACGAGCAGACATCGATGCAGTGGTCTGCTTGGGCCTCGTGCTCAAAGGCGAGACGACCCACGACCATTGGGTGGCCCACGCGGCCACCGAGGGCCTCCTCAAGGTCAGTCTTGATACGGACACACCGGTCCTTTTCGGCGTCCTAACCTGCAACACCCTTGAGCAAGCCCGTGCCCGTGCCCTGCCCGAGTCGAAGGGTGGCATACACGACAAGGGGGCTGAATTAGCCCAGGCAACCCTGCAGGTCCTAGCCGCATTGGACGTGGCGGACGGAACACTCACCGGCGAACAGGAGCAGAATTGAAGAGTCGCACACGAGCCAGACATTTGGCACTGCAGTTTCTATACCAAGTGGACCTCTTGGGGCAGGAGAAGATCGAGGACCTGACGGCCTTCCTGAAAGGGGAGGAGAAGCCCGGCGATGCGCGCACCTATGCCCGTCACCTAGTTGAGGGCACTCTGGAAGCGCGTGAGAGCCTGGACGGAACCATCCAATCCGTCGCCCAGAACTGGGACATCTCCCGCATGGCCGTGATCGACCGAAACGTCTTGAGACTCGCGAGCTTTGAGTTGCTGAAGTGTGACGACATCCCCCCCAACGTGGCCATCAACGAAGCCATCGAGCTGGGTAAACGCTTCTCCACCGCCCAGTCCGGATCGTTCATCAACGGCATCCTCGACAAGATCAAGAACCAGCACCTGGAAGCGCAGCCGGAGGAGAGCCCCGAGCCCGCCCCCGAGCCCGCACCCGAGCCCGCACCTGAGCCCGAGCCCGAGGCCGACCCTAAGGCCGAATGCGCTCCCAGCCCGGAAGAACCGGAGACCCCGTGAGCCTACTCCAG
>JAPKBO010000241.1 GCA_028823395.1 Planctomycetota bacterium
CCGGCTGGTTGGTCCACCACTCTGACGGGTCTAACCCTCAGCGAATGGCTGGATGCGGACGGAGATGGAGGTCGCGACCTACTTCTCGGCGTGGAAGATTCGAGCGCAAACCAACTTCTGCTCACCTACTGAGCCGTTCGTACATGTCGCGGGCCACCATCAAATCGGGCGCCGCCTGCAACAGTTGACGCAGGTCTTCCAGCGCCCCCGCCTGATCCCCCGTGACCTCACGCGCCAAGGCGCGTGCGTAGAGCACCGGTACCTCACCGGGAAATACCCCCAAGAATTCATCGGCCCGATCCAGAGCCTGCTGGGCTTGGCCGGATTCGACGAGAAGGGCAACCCAAAGCCCCCGCAGCTCGGTTAGGCCCGGAGCCCTCGGCCCAGCCAACCTAGAGATGGACTCCACTGATTCTGCAACTAGGCGCAAGGCTCGCGCACCATCACCGCTGGCGCGGCAACTGCGAGCCAGGCCATACAGGACCTGCGCATTCTCTCCCCCGGCATCCAAGGCCCGTTCAAAAAGAACCACGGCTTCGCCATGCTCACCGGCATCGGCGGCAGCCTGCGCCAGCTGCATATTTCCAACCGCAGCACTCGGACGAATGGCCGCCGGACGCAGGTGGGTCAGCCAAACCACTGTCAGGACCAATACCGCTCCGCCCGAGACCTTGCCCCAGTCCCGCTCGCGCAAGCACAGCCAGAGCCACTCCAGACTGAGGCCGCTGAGGACGCACAGGAGCGGCAGGATCGGTGCCCGAAACCGGGAACACACAAAGAACCCCACCACGCTTAGGCAGTAAACACCCACAAAGCCCCACACCGGAAAGGTCTCCCTGCTCCTGCGCATACAAAGAACCAGGCCTAGCGCAGCTAATCCAGCAATGAGATCGAAGCCTATAGGGTTCCAACGCACCAAGGGGTCGAAGTGCTGGGCGAAGAAAGCAACGTCCAGATTGTTGCCGAGCTCCGCGTCCGTCCAGAACAGGCGCAACTTCCAGAGCGTATGCCTCAATGCCGCACCAGGTTCCCGCGCCATCCAATCGAGCGCCTGGCCCACATAGTGACTGGACACTTCGGACGGGGCGAGGGAGCGTCCCTCTGCGCCTTCAGCCAAAGCCACGGCGTCGTAGAATCCCTCCCACCAACCACCCCGAGTGCCAGGAACGATCGCCGTCGAGCCGTCGCTTACGGCGTTGTTGCCAATCCACAGATTGACCCCAGCCTGAGAAGAGATCAGGACCCAGTCGCCACCCACCACCCGGTTGTACGCCGTAACAGGCAAGATCGGAATGAGGGTCGAGGCGGCCAGGAGCAGGGCCACTCGCGTCCCGGCTTTACCTGAAGCCCGAGCACTACGCTGGAGCCAGATCGCAACGAATGGAACGAACAGCAGAACATTGGGTCGAGCAAGGCTCGCCACACCCCACGCCAGTCCGGCCAGCAACCCTGTGCGCGTCGTGGGTTGCCGGGCCGCCCGGAGACTGAGCAAGATAGCCAAAAGATTGGCTGGTATGGCCAGGGTCGGAATCAGTAACTGCGAGTCAAAGTGCACGAGAACCCAGGAGGTGGCGACCAAGAATGCGCTCAGGTGTGCAACGAGGGGCCGGAAAAGGGAACTAGCGATGCGGTGGGTTAGGACCGTGGTTGCGACGCCCAGGAGGGCCTGCAATAACCGTGGGACGAGCAACCCAGCACCGAAGACCTTCTGCATCCCAGCCAGAAACCAGATGTACAAAGGCGCCCGAAAGAAGGGGCCCTCCTGGAAGGTCTCACCAGCCACCAAAGCCCGGGCCCAGTCCGCATGGTAGGCCTCGTCCATAGCCGGAGAATCGAAGTAGGGACTCTCCTGCAGGGCCAACACGTGGATCACTCTCAAGACCAAGGCCAGCAGGCCGAGGAAAACCAGTACCCTGCCCTGTGTGGACACCCGGCTCGGATCGCTAGGCTTGGGTGACGGGCACATGGCAGATCTACGGAGCCGAACTCAATTCGTTGAGCGAACTCCGCGCGAAGCCTAGCAGTCCCTCCCGCCAATTGCACAGGCTGGCGACCCACCTCGTGCCCTCTATGTCTTCCCAGCCCCTCCCCCTCGCCTTTCGGCATCTTGCGCCCGCCCCTCGGCTCCTGGAGCGACTTGAGGGGCAGTGGAGCCACAATCCCGGGGCCTCCTTCACATGCGACCCACCGGGCACGATGCCCCCAGAGGCGCGAGCGTGGATGAAACGTGGCCTTGAAGAATTGGGGCAACACCTGGAACCAGGGGGACCTAAGCCTGTTATCCAGTGGGCACTCGTAGACCAACTGGAAGGTTTGCCCAGCACTGCGCCTGGACCGGAGGGCTCCGGCCCCTGCGAGGCTTACCGCCTCACCGTGCACCCGGGCGGCCTCCGCATGGAGTCGACCACCGCAGTGGGGCTTTTCCGCGCCACGGTCACGGGGCTCCAACTTCTCCGCGGCGCCCAAGACGCTGCAGAAGCAACCCCCGGTCGCCCCTGGACCCTGCCCTGCCTGCGCATCGACGACTGGCCGGAGTTCGGGCGCAGAGGCCTCCTCTTGGATGTCAGCCGCGACAGGGTTCCACTCCAAGATCAACTACACCGACTCGTACGACGCTGCGCGGAACTCAAGCTCAACCACCTTCAACTCTACTCAGAACATATCTTCCCCTACGCGGGCCATGAGGAGGTTTGGCGCGACGCCAGCCCCATTACCATCGTTGAGTGGAAGGACCTCGTGGATTACGCGCGCGAGGTGCACGTGGACCTGGTCCCCAACCAACAGACGTTCGGCCACATGCACCGCTGGCTCAAACACCCGCAATATCGAAACCTAAGCGAAGTGCCTGAAGGGGTCGAGCACGCGTTCGACTTCGACCCCGAACCCTTTAGTTTATGTGCAACGGACCCCCGGTCCCTGGAGCTCGTCACCGACCTCCTCGATCAACTACTGCCCCACTTCACTAGTGAGTTCGTCAGCGTAGGGTGCGATGAAACCTTCGACCTTGGTCGCGGCCGATCGCAGAAGGCTTGCACCGAGCAGGGAACCCATGCCGTCTACCTCGACTACCTAGGTCGCGTCCTGGACCTCGTGCGCGAGCGCGGCCGACGCCCCCTCTTCTGGGCGGACGTCCTCCTGGAAGACAAGAAGGAGGTGCCCCGATTCCCCACGGGATCAGTGGGGCTCCTCTGGGGCTATGAGAGCAACCACCCATTCCATGACCAAGCCGAGCGCCTGCAGGCCAGTGGCACGGAATACTGGATCTGCCCCGGCACGAGCTCTTGGCAGTCCTTTACCGGGCGACACTCCAACATGCTGGCCAATGTGGCACTGGCCGCGGATGCGGGTCGCCAGCATGGGGCCGCAGGCTACCTGGTCACGGACTGGGGCGATTTTGGGCATTGGCAACCCGAAGCCATCTCCTGGCTCGGGCAGGTTGCGGGTGCCTGCCAGGCCTGGAACCCAGAGGCCACCCAAGATCACCTCTGCACACAAACGCGCACGCACGTCGTGCCCTCGAAATCCGCAGATCTGACTGAGAGCTTGGTGGGCCTGGGAGGCCTCGTTGAGGTATCCGGAGCATCGTGCCCCAATGCCACCCCTTGGTTCATGTTCCTGCGGCGCCCCACGGATGGCGCGATCCCCCGGGACGTTTTGAACCTCACGGCTGCTGGATTAGTCGCTACAGAAGACCGGGCAGAAGAGATCGCCAAGACCTTGGAAGGATTGGTGGATGACCCCGGCCCCGAGAACTCCGCCTCCGACCTCCTGTGGGCAACGCGCATGACCCAGTGGGCATGCCGCCTGGGCCGAGCACGCCTAAAAGTTGGCGATGAGATCGGTGCCGTAGACGGGGCCACCCGCAAGGCACTTGCTAACGAGTTAAGTGCGCTCGTGCAAAGGCAGGCCGAGCTGTGGCCACGCACGAGCCGGACCGGGGGCTTGGCTGATTCGGGCCGACGCCTTAGGCGCCTGGGGCGCTGGATCGAGAATGGCGGCAGTTCGGCCTTCTAGCAGGCGTGCAGCGAATGCTCGAGCACGTCATCCACTGAGTCTAGCCAGTCCACCTTCAGGCCCTTGCGCACCCCATCCTCCAGCTCATCCCAATCTCCCTGATTGCGGCGCGGCAAAAGCACGCGCTTGATTCCCGCCGAGCGCGCGGCCAAGACTTTCTCCTTGATGCCCCCAACGGGCAGCACCAGCCCGGTCAGGCTGATCTCTCCAGTCATCGCCAGACGGTTTCGCACACAACGCCCACTGAGCAACGAAACGATGGCCGCGTACATCGCCACTCCGGCCGACGGGCCGTCCTTGGGCACGGCCCCAGCGGGTATGTGCAGATGCAGGTCGGTCTTGTCGTCACCGGTCACCTTCCAATCCGGATCCGCATGGGCGCGGACGAGACTCCAAGCCGCCTGGGCACTCTCCTTCATGACGTCCCCCAGCTGGCCGGTCAATACGAGCTTGCCCTTCCCGGGCATGGAGCTGGCCTCGATGAAGAG
>JAPKBO010000242.1 GCA_028823395.1 Planctomycetota bacterium
TCGCTGATGCTGCGCATGCCCGACTTGGTGATGTCATCCGATGAGAGGACGCTGACGCTGGCCGGAACATCTTCGATGGCCTCTTCGATCTTGCGTGCAGTGACGACCGTGGTACCCAGATCGGTGGCGGGATCCTGGATGGCCAGGGACAAGGTAAGGACTAGAAACATGGTGCGGGAGGGGAGGGGGGGAGGGGCGTGATTCTGAGCGGACATCCTATCCGTCCGCTTTCCCTTCGACCGGGCATTTCACCTAATCCATGCACAGGATGAACCCCGATCGTCGAGGCTGAGCGCCTATACTCATACTCGCGGGCGACATCCCTGCAAATCCCCCATTCCGTGCACGACGATTCAACTGACTCATTTGATGTAGCCGTTATCGGTGCAGGCCCAGCGGGCTGCGCCGCGGCCACAGTCCTCGCCGACCATGGCCACAAGGTGGCCCTGGTTGAGCGCTCCCCCCTTCCCCGCTACCGCGTCGGCGAATCCCTCATCCCCCACTGCTGGTTTCCCCTGAACCGCCTGGGCCTGGTAGAAGCACTCGACGAATCGAGTTTCATTGTCCCGAAGTACAGCGTTCAGTTCGTCAGTATGGACGGCGCCCAGACGCGGCCCTTCTACTTCACCGAACACACCGATCACCCCAAGGGCCGCACGTGGCAAGTCGTTCGCTCGGAATTCGACCAGCTACTGCTCAGTCGAAGCCTAGAGGCAGGGGTGAGCTTCTACTCCGAGACGGCCGCTACAGACCTGCTGCGAGCGAACAACGATCCCAAGAGCCCGGTGATCGGAATCCGAGCCAAGAGCGGTGAGAAAACTTTCGACCTGCACGCCCATGTCACCGTGGATGCGAGCGGTCGCGACCTATTCTCCATGCAGCGCAACCGCTGGCGCGTGGGTGACAACTCCCTACGTAAGCTAGCCATCTGGAAGTACTTCCGCGGAGCCAAGCGCGATCCGGGCCGCGATCAGGGGGCCACGACAATTGCCTACCTGCCGCAAAAGGGTTGGATATGGTTCCTGCCCCTCAGCGACGACCTGACCAGCGTCGGAGTGGTCGCCGAGCCCGAGTACCTCTTACGCGAGGGAAAGGACCACGCCCAGATATTCGACCGCGAGACCGCGCTCCAGCCATGGATCGCAGAGCGCATCGCCCAGGCGACGCCAGAGGAGGAACTCCACGTCACCCGAGATTTCTCCTACCGCTCGCGCCATTGCGCTGAAGACGGGTTGGTCCTCGCGGGGGATGCCCTCGCGTTCCTGGACCCCGTCTTCTCAAGCGGCGTGTACCTGGCATTGGACGGGGGAGTACGCGCTGGAGATGCAGTACACGCGGCCCTCTTGGCCGATGACACGTCCGCCACGAGTTTTGCCCAGTACGGCAAGGAATCGGTCCAGCAACTAGAGGCCATGCGCCACCTGGTGCACGCGTTTTACGACCCAAAATTCCACTTTGGGAAGCTCTTCAAGTCTTACCCAGAGATGCGCGATCAAGTCACCGAAGTACTGATCGGAAACCTAGGCCAAGACTTCAGCACACTGTTCGCCGCCCTGAGAGAATTCGCAGAGATCCCCGAGGCCCCGGAGGGGGGCACTCCCTGCCTGCGCAGCTAGGGCCGTCCGTCAGTCTCGGGTTCCTCTTCAGGATCCTCTTCGGGATCCTTGGTGAGGGGCGGGTGGGATTCTTCGGAGCGAGTTTTTTTCTCCATGGCGGGCACGCTCCAGAGCACGTCGCCGCGCGGATCCTGGGTCGCAGCATCAAGCTGCAGATCTCCACTCTCCATGGTCACCACGGCGACGCGTAACTCAGGCAGCCGGTCGCGCAACCGCGAGACCGTTCCCTCACCGTAGTCGGAATGAAACTTGCCGCAGACGTGAACGACCAGAGGCCGGCGCCGCTGGCCCCAGGCCTGGCTCAGCCCATCGGCGATGGACTCGGCCATCGTGTCGTCCTTGTAGCACTGAGCGGCAAAGAAGCGTTGCAGCAACTCGTCGTCGGGCTCCCCACCACTTGGGTTCATGATGTCCCAGAAGAGGTCGTGGTAGAGCCCAGCAGGCGCAGTCGAGAATCGCGCGGCGAACTCCTCTCCCGCTATGGCCTCAGGGCCCTCCTTGGAAACCTCGCGGGCCAGGGGCCGCGGGATGTTGGCCGCTAGAACAGCCAGGTCGTTGTCCCGGGCGTACTCAACTAGGGGCCGGTAATGAGATCCGTAGTTCCCCCATGGCCTGGAGGTCTCGAGGAACTTCTCCTCACTGACCGCTCCAGCCAAGTAGGCGTCTAGGACGTCCTGAACATCCCTCTCGAACATCTCCATGGAGAGAATCAGGTCCGGACGATGCTCATGGAGTGCGACCAGAAGCTCCAGCTGCATGGCATGTCCCACATCGTTGTCGTGCTCCTCGCCCATGAACACCACATCGAGGGTGCTGAAGCGCAGGGCCGTGTCCTCGACGGTTAGCTCCTCACCCGTCACCGTGTCCAGGGACCGGAAAGGGGTGCTCGCGCAGGAAACGAAGAGCCCGGTAAGCACGACGCAGGGCAAGGGGGAGAAACAGGTCACGGAAGAGAATCCACTACAAGCGTCCCCAGATTGCAAGAACCCGATGGAAGTGGTCGCCACCGGAGCTCGGTAAACGGACTCCCCGGAACATGAAGAAGCCGCCCCCTCCCAACCTGATGGTGGGAGGGGGCGGCATTCGACTGAGAGCGCTGGTCTCTAGCCTAGAATCCAGGAACCTGAGTGGCCTTGGAATAGAGCGCCTTGATTATCACGAAGCTCAGAACAAAAACTGCCGCAATCGTGGGCAGAACATCGTAGTTGAACATCGCCGGCTGACCGACTCCGACCATGAAGAGCAAGAGAGCAGCAGACATGTAAGTATTGTGCTTCGAACGGGAACCGGCCAGAGCGGCGTCCGCACCGTCAGGGGCCTCGCCATTCTTGATAGCCGTGATGATTCGCTGCTGGGCTGGCCAGATCCGCATCCAGACATTCGCCGCCATGCAGGTGCCGAAGAGGCCCGCCACATGGATGTACGTCGCCCTATCCGAGAATCCGAGGGTGTTGCTCACATACCACCCAAACCCGACACTGATCGCTGCCCATAGCACCACAGCCACAGAGTGCTGCTTGGCCAAGGCCTTGAAGAGGGTGTCGTAGATAAAGAACCCCACAAATAGGCCGCCAAAGGCCGGGCCCCAATCCGCGAAGGCAGGTTTGGCGTGCTGACCTTCGAACAGGTTGGCTCCGTCGTAGCCGTGGTAATAGACGAGGAAGAGCAGCAGAACCCCGGTAATCCAGGTGTAAGCCGCGCCCCACCGGAACCAGTACAGGCAGCGAGGTATCAACTCAGGGATGACTTTTCTCTTGGTCTCCGCGTCCATGGTCGGAACGAAAGCCGAGTTCACCCAATTGAAGAAATACAGGAGTCCAAGCCAGAGCACACCAGCTCCAAAGTGCAGCCAGCGGTCAGCGAGTTCGAAGAGTTCCATGGTTTGAGAGGGGCTAGTGGTCTGGGGAATAGCGCGCCGGGAAAGAACCTGACGCTCACGTAGGCGTCACTATCACCAAACAGACCCCAGAGAGTCAATCTCGGAAGTGAGGAGGATGGCCCAACCCTTCGATTTGCTCTCTAGCGGGCTTCGAACTCTAGGGTCAGGCCCGTGGACCACCCTTGCCGCACGACCACCCGACGACGCAGGGACCCCAACTGCTCGTGCTCGACCCGCAACACGTACTCGCCAGGCGGGATGCCAGCGATACTGAACTCCCCACTCCCATCCGAGACCGCGAACCAGGGGTGCTCGCAGACGTGGACGTTGGCGAACATCCAAGGGTGGATATCGCACTTGAACAGGATGGTGTCCGCGCGCCGCGGGCGATATTCCACGGGCGCCTGACCTCCGGCCATGCTGACATTCAGGCCGCGGTTGCGCTTTGTCTTGACGTTGACGTTGTGGGTCGCCGGGTCGCTATTGGACACCTTGACTATCTGCCCAACTTGCGCGCCGAGAACGTGAGGTGTGTAGATGCAGCCACGCTGATCCAAGAGCACAGGCTCACTCGGAGGAGGCGGAATATCCAACTCCTCAAACCCCGACTCCAAAGAGATGTAGGCAAAGCACAACTTGCCGTCCTCCGCGATCAGGATGTCGCTCAAGTGCTCCACATCCGGATGGTGCTGGCAGTCGGTCACCTTGCGTGCACCAAGTGCAAATCGCTCGGGAACGTCCCCCACAACACTCACCACTCCGTGCAAAGCTCCGGCAGTTTTGGAGTCCAGGGCACGCGGATCCAACAGCTCGGCCAAAGGCACATCCTCAGCCTGCTGACCCCCACCTTCAGATCCGCCGTTTCCTCCACCTCCATCACCGTGGGGAAGCGGGCCGGGTTTCTCCGACCCCGGCGAGCAGGCGGATAGACCGAGAACCGCGGTCAGCAGGAGCAATC
>JAPKBO010000243.1 GCA_028823395.1 Planctomycetota bacterium
GCTCGGCCCCTGAAACGCATGCTCAAGGGTGATGGCCGGAGCCGGTTGGCCCAACTGTTGGGCCGTGGCGCTGCAGCAAAGAAGCAGTGCCAGTGCACCGCCGGGTAAGAATTTTGAGAGCAGCTTCATGGTGGAACGCCTCCAAGATAGCGCATGGAGAAGACTGGCGGGCAACTCGATTGGCTTCCTCTCTTCCCCTGGCCGCTCCTGCATCAGGTTGTGTATGGGGTAGATGGGCTGGGGTCGAACCGTGGGCTCATCGAAACTGTGCTATTCTGCGCGTCTTCCCCATCAGATCCGCCGTCTCGACCCTTGCCTGCTTGCTCCATTGCCATGAAGAAAGCCCTTCTGACTTTTACCGTCATCGCTGCCGCCTCCCTCGCCAGTTGTGGCGCCACGCGCTCTTCGGTTTCCGATTGTTCTGACTGCGGGCTGGCCGTGGGATCCCCCGGTTGCTGTCAGGAGGACCTTGGCAGCAAGGCTGCCCTGTGCGCCTGCGGCGAGGTCAAGGGCAGCGACGTGTGCTGCGACGAGAACGCAGCCCGCTGCGATGGGTGCGGCAAGATCAAGGGATCACCCGGCTGCTGCAAGTAGCAGAGGTTCCCGCCTGTCACGCGGTCACAGGATGCGCGACTTGTCGCTCTTGGCCTTACCTTTCATCTTGACCTTGTGGGTCTTCAGGACGGCGGCCACTTTCTCCATGTCGAGCGGCCCTTCCTTCTTCATCTGCAGGATGATCTCGGTACCGATGCAGGCGTCGAGGAGGCCGGGGACTTCCTTCATCAAGGTCTCACGGACCTTGGCTGAGGTTTTGGCTCACGTTAGGCCAGGAGTCTTCAGAACGAAGGCGGCCTTTGCCGGCAGTCGCTTGCTGTTGGTGAGCGAGACGAAGGACAGCTTGCCCTTCTTGAGCGCGGCCTTCAGGGCCTCCTCATCCACCTTGGCATCCTTCTTCATGGTGAAGGAAACTCGGGTTCCGCTCACGAGCATCCGGTCGATGCCCTCGATTGAATTTACGGCCGCACGGGCCCGCTTGCCTGCGCTTCAGCCAGAGCCCTTGGCTTCAAGGACATAGATGACGATGGGTGAGGGACCCTCCTTATCGATGTCGGCTCGTTGTTCGCTCGGCGTGTCGGAGCCATCGCAGTGATGGGAGGCCGCTAACGTGGGTCCAGCAAGGACCAGGGCGGAGACTGCAAGGAGGTAAGAGGGCTTTCTCATGGGGGCTAAGTTACTCGGAGTTCCTGATCGTGGACTGTAATTGTCGCGTAGCGGGGCCGATTCGTCACGCTGCCCTGCGAATCCCCCCCCCCACCTCCGGGGAAGGTGCCTTCAGGGGCCACAATTCGAGGCCATTGCCTAGGATGTCTCGCGATCACCCGGTCCCACTGTGGGCCAATTCCCCCTGCGCGAAAACCGTGAAAACACTCCTCCTTGCCGTCCTCCTTCTTGCGGGCCCCACTGGTACAGATGACTACAAGCTCGTCCGCGACCCCTCGTTCGGCGGCAAGAACCTGGTGCTTCTGCACGAGTTTCCCGCCAAGCAAGCAGCGACCATGTGGGATATCGACGACGCCGAGGTGGAGGAAGTCAAGACCGATAGTGGCGAGGTGTTGAGCACGAGCAGCTACATGTTTGACCTGAGCCTTGAGGGAGACAGTGATCCACGCAGCAGGCGACTTGCTTGGCTGCCACCGGGGAGCGCAATTATCTCGATTAAATTTCGAAAAGATACCCAGCCGTTCAAGACCATTCCGCGCATCGCTGGTAGCTATGAGCTCTTGCATGGAGGTGAGGAGCGCTGGGTGACCTTGGATCACGAAGCGCTGGCCGACGTGCATCCGTGGAAGCAAGAGGATCTGAAAGAAGGCGGGTTCGAGTTGCTGGGAGGGGTACGCGAGGTTTCGCTGCTCACCTTGATGATCAAAGATGGGGGCATGGACGTGGAAGATGTTCACCTTCGTGCCGTTGGTAGTGACGAACTGATTTCATCGGAGTCGTCCAGCGGGGGGCTTGGCTATCGGGTGTATGAATTCCGCCTCACTGACGTCGAGAGGGAAGGGCTGGTCGCCGTCCTGGAGTTGGACGAAGGCCCCGAGATCGTGGTGGAGAACCTCCCCATGGGAACCAAGGCCAAGCCTGCCAAGTCCCGCGAGCTCAAGAAGGTCAAGGTCGGGCTGGAATCTCACGTGGCGACCGTCACGGAGGTGCATGCGAAAGGTACGGGCAACTACGACCTGATTCGCGGCTTCCGCTGGGTCTCCAGCAGCGGGAAGGATCTTGGGATTCATCCCAACTTCCAATATGGCACCGGAGCAGCTCCCAAATCCGTCAAGGCTTCCTGTATGGCCCCGCGTAAGCTCCCCCGCGGAGCCCAGCTTCAGTTCGGGGTCCTCGTGGGAGCACGATGGGAGACCATCAAGTTCCTCTACGAAGACCTCAAGGCCCCCAAGTAACGATTCCTCTTTTCCACTAATGCCTTCCATGACGCACTCAAGAAAAACCCTCGGTCTCGTTCTCACCGCTGCCCTTTGTCTCTCCACCTCGGATGCACTCGCACAACGGCGCGGAAAGGCCAAGCAGAAGTTCGTCGACGGTCAAGCTCAAGTCGTCGATGCCTTCTCGGAATCCAAGGACTGGATTCAGCACGACCTTTGGGTGGAGACCGAGTTCGATTCCGACGGGGATGGATCCCTCGATCGCGTTCACGTAGACGTCACCCGACCCAAGCAGACGGACTCCCAAGATCTGCGCGTGCACGTGATCTATGAGACAAGTCCCTATTTCTCGGGGACCAGTGGTGGGGGCAAGAGCTACTTCTGGAACCCGAGCCAAGAGGTCGGCGCCAATCCGCCGGAGCGCAACAGCGCGCCGCCCATCGTACACCAGAGCAAGCGGCCGCTCATGTCGCGCTCGCAGATCAAGACCTGGGTGCCGCGCGGATTCGCCGTGGTGCATTCGGCTTCGCCGGGCACGGGACTGTCCCAGGGATGCCCCACGGTTGGCGGGGCGAACGAGGCTCTTGCTCCCAAGGCGGTTATCGACTGGCTTAACGGTCGCGCGAGTGGCTTCACCGAAGTGGAAGGCGGCGAGGAGGTCAAGGCCTACTGGTGCACGGGCAAGGTGGGCATGACGGGCACCTCCTATAACGGAACCCTTCCTCTGGCTGCGGCGACCACGGGCGTAGATGGATTGGAGGCGATCATTCCTATCGCTCCCAACACCTCCTACTACCACTACTACCGGGCCAATGGTCTGGTCCGCCACCCGGGGGGATGGATGGGAGAGGACATCGACATCCTCTACGACTTCATCAATAGCGGCTACCCGGACATGCGCGAGACGTGTAACTGCGACGTACGCGATGACTTGCTACAAGCCAAACACGACCGCGCGACCGGTGACTACAACGAATTCTGGGCAGGCCGTGACTACGGCAATCAGCTTGGATCCCTCAAGGCCGCAACGTTCCTTGCACACGGCTTCAATGACTGGAACGTGATGCCCAACCACAGCGTGCGCATCTACCAGGCGTTGCAGGACAAGGGCGTTCCCTCGCGCGTCTTCTTTCACCAGGGCGGACACGGCGGAGGCCCGCCCATGGAGGAGATGAACCGCTGGTTCACGCGTTATGTCTGTGGCGTGAAGAATGATGTCGAAAAAGACCCGCGATCGCTCGTCGTCAGGGAAGGGGCCAAGCGCACCGAGCCGACGGCCTACGAAAACTATCCCCATCCCGATGCCGAAGACGTGACCGTGTTCTTGGGTAAGGGAGGTCAGAGCGCAGGAACCCTGGTCATGCGGTCCCCGAGGAACCAGGGTTCGGAGACCCTAGTGGATGATGCCTCGGTCCCGGGGGCTCAGTTGGCCTCCGCCGAGAAGTCCATCCATCGGCTGATCTATGCAACCAAGCCCCTCTCGAAGGCCGTGCACCTCTCGGGCACCGCGCGCATCAAGTTACGCGTGGCGAGCAACAAGCCTGCAGCCAACCTGTCGGTTTGGCTTGTCTCCTTGCCGTGGACGGATAGTCGCAACATCAACGACAACATCATTACCCGTGGTTGGGCGGACCCGCAGAACCACGCATCCCTCACGGGTCCTTGCGTGTTCGAGGAAGGAGACGAAGGTTCTCGTTACTACGTCTCCTCCGAGGGGGGCCAGCCCCTGACTCCGGGAGAGGCCGTGACTTTGTCCTTTGACTTGGAGCCTGATGACCAGATCATTCCCAAAGGAGCGCGCATTGGCTTGATGGTCTTCTCTAGTGACCGCGACTTCACGCTATGGCCCGAGCCAGGAACGGAGCTCACCGTAGATCTGACCGCAAGCCACCTGCACCTTCCCGTGGTGGGTGGTTACTCGGCGCTCTCGAGAGCCATCAAGTGATAATCGGCAAGGGGCTCGCTTAGCGCAGCGGTACCGCAACTGCGGCGG
>JAPKBO010000244.1 GCA_028823395.1 Planctomycetota bacterium
TCTGCCCCTAGGGATCGAGAGATGTTCAGGCGGACCAGGTGATCTCGTAGCCGTTCGAGAGGTTGAACAGGCTGCTGCACGGGGATGTCCCCGAGTCTCGATACCAGTACTGATAGCGCTTCGTCTGACCGGCAGAGGTGGCTCCCGCTGTAGAGACGGAGATCGTCGTGGTCGTAGTGAAGGAGTTCGCGGAGTTGGCGAACTGGACCTCTAGCCGCCTGACGCCGCCGCCGGCGCAGCGAAGGCCATCACCGAAGGCGTTGCCATTCGATCCGTTGATCGCGTTGTTGCCTTGGAAGAAGAGCCCTGGACCTGGCGTCAGCTGGCTCGCAGAGAGCACGAGGTCGTCTGCCGAGAGGCTGTTTGATCCAGTGGCTGATAAGAGCGCGCCGCTCCCTGTGTCATTGGCGCAGCCCTCGCCCACGCCTCCGGAGTTGCCGCAGGGGCAAGCTGTGCCGCTGCCGTCACCGGAGCAGAAGGAGGCGCCGGGTCCGCCCGCGTTCGGAGTGAAGTCTACGACCAAGGTGGGACGTTGAGAGGGAGTCGTTCCCTCTCTGCTAGCGAAGCGCTTGGCTTTTCCAGCGCCGAGAGTTGTTTGAATCTCATCGGTGTGTTTTAGGACCCATCCAAAGTTGGGCTGAGCTCCATCAATCCATAACTGCACATCAGCTGTCATCCCAGCGGAGCTCCAAACAGGAGTTGAGCCGATAGCGTCCACAGAGGCGGTTGCGCTCATCGTCGCGACAAAGTCACCGCCGGCTTGCCCCCATGAAGTGGAGGGGTGGAAAGCGGAGACCCAAGTGGCGTCGCCATCCTGAGCGGCGGTGCCGCCTCCCTCTTGTCCGGGGGCATCCGACCCCGCCTCACCCCAATCGCTAGTGACTCTGTGTAGGTCGTAAGAGTCTGGGCCCGTGACCGTCTGCGTGACCCTAAGTGAGAGCTGGACGGAGTTCACCGTAGAGCCTGCTGGGATACTGCTCAGGTCGAAATGAAGGAGAGCTCGCCGCACCCAGCCATTGGAAGCTTGGAAGCCAGTGAAGATGTAGCTGCCGGAGCCATTGCTGTTCGTGCCCGGCGCGTCTTCATACATCGTGTTGTCTTTATCTGACTCCACGCTTAAGACATCCGCAGGCGCGAGAGGACACAGCACGACTGAGAGGGAGAGGGCCGCGTGGGCCATACGGAGGGTTGAAGAGTGAGTAAAGCGCATGTTCTTGAGGTGTGAAGGCTGGGAGGTACGCTCCCAGATCAAGACCTCGGATCTGAGCGCACCTTTCCCTCTGAATTCAGTCTACCTCGCTCTGAGAAGGCGGGAGCTTCGACCTCAGGAGACGATTCCGGGGAACTGCGGAGTGTGCTGAGGGAAGACATCTGCGATCGACGTGCTCCCTAGGCGCAGAGACAAGATCTCAGCCAGCACATCCCGATAGTCGGTCGTGATAGGCAGATCCCCGTTTCCAAGGCTGGCAGGATCCAAGCCCGGCCATTGGCCGTGCACTTGTCCGCCGTTGACGTTCCCGCCGAGCACCATCATCACTCCTCCGTGGCCGTGATCTGTTCCGGCGCTGCCGTTCTCGGCGACACGTCGACCGAACTCTGATTTAACGACCACGGTCACATGTCCTAACTCGGCGGCGAGGTCTTTGTGGAACGCGTTCAACCCGGCAGATAGATCTGCGAGCTTGAGGGCCAAGATTCCGTTGACCGGTCCCATCGCGGAGTGATGGTCCCATTGGGGAATGTCGACCTCGATACATTCGAGTCCGATGTCGGCTTTGATCATCGCAGCGACATCGACGAGTTTGGTCCCAAAATCTCCGGCTGGATACACCGCTCCGTTGGCCGGCTGATAGTTCGCGAAGTCCACGGTCGCGAGCAAGTCGATGGCTCCGAAGCTAGAGCTGGCAGCGCCCTTCAAGGGTTCGGCGGCCCGCGCATAAGAGCTCTCGATGACCGAGCGCAGAGCGCCCGCGAGCACAGGCTCGCCAGGAAAGTCAAAGTCGTCCGGATCTTTCGCCGGGATGGCTCCCGGCCCACCCGACATCGAGCGCGGCAAGATCGACTGGATCGCTAGCGCCCGCAGTTCACCCGAGCCCGAGGGCGCGATCGTCTGCAGGTGGCGTCCTATCCAACCATCGGTGATGGTGGTCTGTCCCATGTTCGGCGTCCCGGTCTCCATGCTATACATAGCGTTGAAGTGACTGCGCGTGGGATCGGTAGAGCCTGCGGCGTGGACAAAGGCGAGGTCTCCTTGTTGGAAGGCCGGCAGCAGCGACGCGCACGCTGGCGGGAGACCGAAGAAGCCATCCAAATCCAAGGCGCCGTCCGTTTGCCCGGGAGGATTGATCGCGAGCGTCGGTCGCGCGTTGTAGAGGTCGGCATCCCCGTAGGGGACGACCGTGGTCAATCCGTCCATCCCTCCGCGCAGAAAGATGACTACGAGCACATCATTCGCGCGGTCTGAGCCACGACCACCGCCAAAGGCTAACTGCGAGATGCTCGTCGCACCCACCGCGGCCGTACTCCCTAAGAAGCCGCGACGTGAGAGATTCGCGAACTCCGAACAGGCGCCGCCGGCGCTCGCTTCCGTATCCATGTCGTGCTTGTTCATCTTTGTCAGTCTTCTTCTTTACAGGTACTGGTAGGAGGGAGAGGAGGCCAGCAAGGCGAGGGTGTTGCGCATGATCGCCTCACCCGTTGTGGCCGCACCGGACTGCACGAAATTGTCGACGTCTCTGAGGTCCTCCGGGTCGATGTTCCCCCCGGCGAGGAGCTCAGCAGCCCGCGCTGTGACGTTGCTTAGGTTTGGACTGCCAAGCGCTTGATAGAGCGCGTTCGTCGTCACGCTCACTCCGGACAGGGTTCCGAGGAAGACATTAAAGGCAAAGCTCCAGCGCGGCAGTACGCCGCTGCCCCAGGTCTCTAGGTCATTTGGATAGCCATCGGGTGAAGACCAGTCGAAGGGCCGCTGTCCGAGCAAGTCGAGCGCCAAAATAATCGAGTTCACGTTGAGCATCACAACTCCAGGTGTTCTCAGGATGTTGCTCACGAAGTGCATGGGGCGGCGCAGTTTTGGCGTGCTATGGGGGCCCACTAAAGGGATCCACCGCTTGTCTAGGATCACTCGCACGACCTCTTTCATGTCACCGGATGTGGCGAGATACATCGCCTTCGCCTCATCTACTAGCTCCTGCGGCGGATCGTAGTCTAGGAGGTAGGTCGCGAGCTCTTTGGAGATGTACTCCGCGGTCGTCGGGTGCATCGCGAGGTAGTTCAGCATGAACTCACCATCACTGACTCCTCCGCCAGCAGGGATGGCCTGGCCTAAGACGACCTTTGAGCCGAAGTCGTGGCTCCCTGAGTCGAATCGAAACTCCCCAAACATCGATGAGTTTTGCGGGAAGAAGGTCCACCCTGTAAAGCACCTCGCCAGCTCGCGGATGTCGTTCTCGTTGTACCCACCGTTGACGCCGAGCGTGTGCAGCTCCATCACCTCTCGTGCGTAGTTCTCGTTCGGTGCCCCGGCGACGTTCTCATTCCCGTTGAGATACATGAGCATGCCCGCGCTCTTGGCGGAGGCCATCAACATGTCAGGGAAATGTCCGAGGGCGTGCTCCTGGATCACTTCCCTGTCGTAAACGGTCCTGAAGAGGCGGAGGGGGTTGTCGTTCTGAGGGACGTTGATGTGGTCAGCCCAGAAATCAATGATCCGCTCGTATAGCTGTCGGTTGGACTTAACAGCACGCTCGATTCGAGTGCTCGTGAGGGCTCTGGCTACATCAAAGTTGTCTCCAAGGTTCCCGTTCGGTCCATATCCGAGGTAGAGCTCTCTGTAGGTCATCGACAAGGTCGGGTAGCCGGAGAGGATGACGTCTACGTCCGCATCCTGGATGGACGCATGGTCGAGCTGCCAATCAAGCCAGCCGTCGTAACCGCGAGTCTCGCCTTCCGCGTAGAGCTCCGGCGTGTAGCCAAAGCTCCCTCGATTCACCAGATAGTAGAGGTCATCGCGCCGGACGCGAGTCGCAGGCCCATTGAAGGGCACCGGGCCCTGTGCCTTTGCAGCGGAAGAAGCGGCCGCGCCAGTCATTCCCGTTAGGAGTCCGCGGCGCGTCCAACTCGCTGCGATATCACCAAGCTCGACACTCTGAGAGCTCGTTGTGTTTTCTTGGGACTCGGACTCTTGGACTCGATCCATCCATGCCTCCTGGCAAAGTATCTGGGGGGGGGGGAGATGATAGCCATCTAAGGCTTAGGCTCAGTTTACACCTAACCCCACGGATTGCTTTGGTTCCGGAGAAATGTCGTTCTCACCCCTCGGAGGGTTGGCGCGAGCTCTCTTAACTGATGCGCGCGGCCGCTGCGGCATCAATGTAGAGCGCGGCGTCAGGGTG
>JAPKBO010000047.1 GCA_028823395.1 Planctomycetota bacterium
TCTTTGGGGCGTGGGTTGGGTGGTTGGGCCTTTGACGGCAGGGCATATCCTGGAGGCCACTGGAGGGGATTATTCGATCCTAATGGTCGCCACGGTCGTGCTCTACGTGGCGGCAGCGGTCCTCTCGTGGCTGCTCCTCACTCCGGTTGAGCGCCGCCTGGCCGAGGGCAAGCTCCAAGAATCAGCATCCGAGGCGTAACCGCAGCTCTCAATCAGTCAGAGCTTGGTTGGCGTTGATCTCATCGAGTATTCATCTCTGCTTTGGGTAGGATCTGTGGATGGGATCCATAGAAATAGCGGCTGTCTGCGTGGTGGCGTTTTTCGGTTTGCTGATCGCTTGGGCGTGGGCACAACGAACACGGCCATAGCCGAACAAGCAATGTCAGAATTCGTGTCAGATTAGCTACCCACCGATTTGTGTTTCAGGTGGGTAGCTTCGTTTAAGCCCCTCTCAGCTATGCCAAGCACCCATTGATCGAAAACACAGGTGTCAGAATGCGCCCTTATCTTTGATACACGGATTCGCGCATCAGATAGGACCATCTGCGCTACATTGCTCCCGTGCCGCGACCCACCCGACCCTTCCCCACCCAAGCTCCGGCCACTTCGGCCTCGGCTGCTCTGGCCGACCTTCCGGGCGTGGGACCCGCGCGTTGCAAGGCCTTGGGCAAGCTGGGGGTCGCTACCCAGCGGGACCTGCTCTTCCTTTTACCTGTGGGCGTACACCACTGGGTCGAGCCCTGCTCCCTGGAGGAAGCCGCGACGCAGAACTCGGGTCCGGTGCGGGTGCGGGGTTGTCTGGAGGAGGTACGACTGACGCGCTTCGGTGGTCGGCGCTCCGCCGTTCGGGCGGAGGTTGTTCACGGGTCCCAGCGCTTGAATGTGGTTTGGTTCAACCAGCCTTGGGTGCGCGAGCGCATTCCTTCCGGGGAGGAGATCGAGCTCGCGGGGGAAATGGTTGCGGGCCGTAGTGGGCCGGTCCTCTCCAACCCGCGCATGGGCCGGGAAGATAAGCCGTTGCCGCAGCCGGGGTCTGTGGAACCCCTCTACCCGGCAGGCGATGGGATGAGTGGTGAGTGGGTGGGCGCGCTTTGCAGAGTGGTGGCGGAGAAGGGAACCGAACACGTGTACGAGCCACTTACGGAGGAGGTCCTCGCCGAGCACGATCTGCCGCCTTTGCCGCGCGCCTTGTTGCACTTGCACTGCCCGCCGGATGCCGCATCGTTTAGGGATGCGCGTCGGCGCGTTTATCTCGAATCCCTGCTCGCTGTTCAGGCTCGGCTGCAACTGGGACGTACGGGACGCCAGGGCGGCCGCGCTTGTCGTGCGGAGTTGTCGTTTGAGCAGAAGAAAGAAATTACCCAGCGCTTTCCCTTCCGATTCACACCCGGCCAGAAGGAGGTCCTTGGGGAGTTATGTGATGACCTCGCCAAGTCCACGCCCATGCGGCGCCTCTTGCAGGGAGACGTAGGTTCAGGCAAGACCGCCATGGCCCTGTATGCAGCCATGGCTGTCATCGAAGCCAACGGCCAGGCGGCGTTGATGGCACCCACCGAGATCCTGGCGGAGCAGCACTACTACGGCTCCCGCGCGCTCTTGGCCGAGGTGGGTATCGAATCGGCCCTGCTGACGGGGTCCTCACCTCCCGGAGAGCGGCGCTATCTCCTTCAGCGGCTGGAGCGCGGGGATATTCAGGTGCTGTTTGGTACCCATGCCTTGTTCTCGGAGAAGGTGAACTATGCGCGCTTGGCGCTGGTCGTGATCGACGAACAGCACCGCTTCGGGGTGGATCAACGTGCGGCCCTGGCAGAGAAAGGGGTGGACGCGCATCTCTTGCTCATGACGGCTACACCCATTCCGCGCACTCTGGCCATGACGGTGTATGGGGATCTGGACGTATCTATCTTGAAGGGGATGCCTCCTGGGCGCGGCAGCTTGACGACACATTGGTTGCGCGGGCAAGAACGTCGAGGTCTGGCCAAGAAGCTCTTGCCGCGGCTGGAGCGGGGCGAACAGGTCTTCTGGGTTTGTCCGCGCATATCGGGTGAGAAGGGCGGCCGAACCGCTGCCGCCGAGCGCAGATACGAGCAGGCTCTAGCTTCGGATCTTTCTCGGTTTGGCGTCGAGCTTGCCCACGGAAGGGTTCCCGCCGAAGAGCGCAGCTATCGACTGGACCGGTTCCGGCGCGGAGAAGTGGGGTTACTTGTGGCGACGACCGTCATCGAGGTCGGGGTCGATGTTCCCGGCGCAACCGTCATGGTGATCGAGAACGCCGAGCGGTTGGGCCTCGCACAACTGCACCAATTACGCGGTCGGGTGGGACGTGGGCCAGGGGATTCGGTCTGCTACCTCCTCGGAGACAAGAAGGCGGAGAAGCGTTTGCGCTTGCTCGAAAAAAGCCGGGACGGGTTCGAGCTGGCCGAGGCGGACATGGAGGCGCGCGGGATGGGGGACCTGGCTGGGGTGAGGCAGTCAGGGGTCAACCTCGAGGGTGTGGGGGAGGACGACGTGAGCCTGTTGATCGTGGCTCGCGAATTGATTCGCACAGAGGAGGGATTAGGCCAGATGTACGTCGGCCGGAAAGGGCAGGTCACACCGTGAGCATTCGGATAGCGGGCTGACCCGAGCGGCTTGCCCTCTTGGTGCTACGGGGAATGGGGAGTGGGGCCACTTCCCGTCAATGGGACGCTCTATGGAAGCGGGTGCCACCCATTTACCGCCTGGCAACCTCATTCCTGCCCACTCTTCTCGTATCCTCTGTGGTTGCTCCAGGGTAACCCTGGCCACAAAGCACCATGACTAAACACCACGCTTCCACACACCGCCTGCTCGGCTTGGCCATCCTTGTGGCCTCTTTGCTCTCACCCCAGGCCCAGGCTCAGGTCGACCTCCCCCGCGGGAAGGATCTGCCCAAGGTTGCAGGTGGTTCCGACAAAGGCAAAGCACGTCCGGAAGGTTCGCACCTGGTCTGCACCGTCTGCGGCGAGCCCAACCGCACGACGAAACTCGACACCCTCGCGCGTGACGGATTTCAGCAGGCGCAGTGCGGCGTCTGCCATCGGGTCATGCTCCACCGGCAAGTGAATGGCGGGGCGGGTGAGGGATTGGACCTGCCCCAGTCCGGGAAGCCGGAGGAGAACGGGGGAGTCGTGCCCAACGAAAACCCAGCGGGTGCGGGGACTTCCGAGAAGGCGACCATCCTGTCCGTCCCAGGTAGCCCGGCTATGGCACGGGCCGCAGCCGACATCCTCTCCCAGCTTGATCGGATCAAGCGCAGCGACGATCCCCTGGCCATGCAGGCTGTTGAAACGCTTCTCTCGCTTGGGGAGCCCGGCTTGGAAGCGGCCCGCCTAGCGCTTGCCAGCGACTGGCCGGTGCGCACGATGACAGGCCTACGGGTGCTACTCCGAGGCGGTCGCGCTCTGGACGCTGAGCTAGTCGTGCGACGCTTGCGTACACGCATGCCCGGACGTCTGGGAGGCAAGGCCCTGGAGGAATTCCTGGCCTACGACCCGGTGCACGCCACGCCTAGCCTGCTCTGTGAGTTGCTGGACCATCCGCAGAGTCCCGTGCGTACCGCGGCTCACCGGTCCCTGAAGGGTTCACCCTACCCTGCACCCCTTTCAGCCCTCAGCTCTACCCTGCGCTCACGCAATGGGGATGCTCGGCTCAAGGCGACGGATCTGCTCAGCTCAATTGCGGGCAGCGAGGCAACGGACTTGCTCCTGGACCTGATCGATGACCCCTCCCCGAGGGTTGCACGTCGAGCCGTTGAGGCCCTGGCCCAGCGGGAGGACCCGGTCATCACGGACACTCTGCTGGCTCTCGCCTTTGGCGAGCGGTGGGTCTTGCGCTCTGGTGCCTGTGCCTTATTGGCCATCGTGGAGTGTGAGGACACTCGACTGGAACCCATTCTGGGGGATGCTCACACCGCAGCTCTCCTGCGTGGCTTGGAATCCAAGGACGAGTTTGTGGCCGGCGCCTGTGCCACAGCGCTGGCGGGCATCGGTTTTCGCAGTAACTCTCCCGATACCAGCATCTGGCTGGAGGAGGCCGTGCCGGCACGTCTCGTGCGCGTCGTATCGGGCTTCACTTATTTTGACGACTACGAGTCACTGAGCGAGCCAGCCTTGCGTCGGCTGAAGCAAATCTCTGGACTCTCCCACGGTTCCGACGGACCGGCCTGGGCTGCTTGGTGGGTTGCCGATGAGCAGACCTTTCGTGCATGTCGTGCGGTGATTCCCGTGGGCGAAGGGTCCCACAGAATGCTGCAGGTCGTCATCGAAGACCGGGCTGAGGGCAAGGGCTTCACCCTGATCGGTCCCGGTCTGGCTTCGGGCGTTAAAGTGGCCCGCGATGGCGAGGCCTTCTTTCTCTCCACTGAACAGGCACGCGATCTCTTGGACCTCTTGGCTGCCGAGGGGGCTCTCGGATCCGAGCGCTTGCCCGGCGTACGGGGCGGGCAGGCTGAATTGGCGCGCAGCGTGGAGCTTCGGCTAGATGGCCGCTCAAAGTTCTTCGTGTTGGGTCCTGGCATCGCGGAGCCGTGGTTTGAACGCATCATGCTTTTTGCCGAATCCCTGCGTACCAGGAGCATGTGGCAACGCTACCCCGATCCTGAGCTGCACGCCTCGCGCCTGGCTCTGTGGCGGACCGAGGTTGCCTGGTGGGAGATGGACCGCAGCGATGCGGAACGGCAGGCACGTCTGGGGCAGTTGATCCTGGCGCGCTTGGCCGCTTTGAGCTCCACCCAGCGTGATGACGACCTCTTGGCTTTGGAGGATCTATATACCGCCGGGGGAGGTGACGTCGCCCACTTTCTGAACCTCACTTCGATGTTGAGCGAGGAACTCTACTTCACAGGCCGGGCCAAACGCCTGGCTTCCCTGGCCCACCGATCCGCGCGGATGCCCGTAGGGCCCGGGGTGGAAGCTCCATCCATGGAGCGGCTCATCGGCGTGCTCCACGATCGTTTCGGTGCGGATGCCATGTTGGCCATCAGCGAGGTCGTTTCCTCTGCTGGGCATGGCGCGGCCCATTCCGCAGCAGGTGACCCGCGCCCTCTGATGCGCGCGGTGGCGGCCTTCGTTCTGGCCGAGCGCATGGAGGATGGGGATGAGCTGCGCTTGTTGAGTCTTTTCGATGACGACGCGATAGACGTGCGGGTGGCGGCGATCCAAGCATGTGGAGCCAAGTCTCTGCTCGCGGCCCGCGAGCAGGTCTTCCTTGCGGCTTCCGCTGGCAGCCCGGACCTGCGCGTTCCCGCCCTCTTGGCAGCAGGCCAGATAGGCGGCACGGGAGCGCGCGACATTCTGATCACGGCCTTGACTGGAGAAGACAGTCGCCTGCACCAGGCTGCGGCTGAGGGAATTGCCGCGCTCAAGGACCCCAAAGCTATTCCCATCATGCTCTCTATTCTGAGGCACGGTGAACGTACCGGTGCCTTCCCAACCTTGCGTGAGGGGTTGCTGGAGTTGGGAGAGGAAGCGTGGGATCAGCTATTCAGTGCTCTACGCTCTCCCTCGCCAGTGTTGCGCCGAGAAGCGGCTCTGATCTTGGCGCGCCAGACCGTGCCGGAGTCCGCTCCAGCCCTCATGCGGGCTTTGGCGGAGGACCCCGCCGATGTGTCCGTGGCCCGGGAGTTGTGCGTATTGACCTGCGTCGACCAGCGTGCAAACGCTGATCCGGCTGAGGCTTGGTTTCGCTGGTGGGATGACGTGATTCACAGTGATCCCCATTCCTGGCTGCGCGCAGCGGGTGAGGTGCGCCGACTGAACGCCCCACCCTCCGAGGCATTTGTTGGGCGTGGAACCCGTGCCGCCGTTGTCTTCCTTGTGGAGATTATGGACGCGGAGGTGGATTGGCTCGTGGAGCGTGCACGGCGTGAGCTTGAACGCATGGGGGGAGGATCCATTAGTGCACCCCCGCCGTTGGGTGCCGAGCGTGATGCGTGGTTGCTTTCTCTTCTGCAGAGCTTTGTCGCTGACCGCTGATCACGTTGCCTTCTCTTCACGATTCCCTGCGGAGATAACTTATTCCTAAGCCGCTGCGTATCGTCTTGCTCCTCCTTCTGTTGTTGGGGGTGATTGGATTCTCGGTCTCCGAGTGGGTGCCCGCCCGTGCTTTTGCCGTCAGCGTGCGCGACTACCTAGGCGTGCGCCTAGTAGAGGGTCACGCTCAGCTTTTATGTCAGGCTGCGGAAGAGTCGAAGGTGGATGCCGACCTTTTGGGTGGGATCATGTACATGGAGAGCCGAGGTCGCCCGGGTCAGCGATCCTCAGCGGGCGCTTTGGGGTTGATGCAGCTGATTCCAGCGGCAGCCGGAGATGCTGCGCGGCGCTTGGGATTGCCCGATCCAAGTGAGGAGCAGCTGCTTGAAGACAACGAGCTCAATGTGCGGCTAGGGGCTGCGCATCTTGCCTGGCTGCTCGAGCATCGGGGGCCGTGGAATCTGGAGCAGGTCTTGGTGTCCTACAATGCAGGCCGTTCGCGCTTGATGGGTTGGATCAAAGACGCGGGCGGGTACGAGGCTTGGCGTGCAGCTGAGGAGCGTGCCTGGGAGCGAGGCGAGGCCCACTCGGGAGCCCTGTTCTACGCCAAGGGGGCGCTGGAAGCCTCCCGCACGCTGGCTGCGCGTGGCCAGCTCACCCCGGCATCCGGGAACTGACCGCACCGATTGCGATCTGGGCTCCTTGTGGCGGTAGGAGGAAGAGCCGAGCGTGCCTACAATCTGCGCCCGCAGATTCGCGGCCACACCCTCCTCACGTTTTCAGGCCCCTTGTTCGGCTTCCCCAGATCCATGCGCTTTTCTTTGAACCAGAATCCCTCCATGGCTTCCATGAGTGACGACGGCGTCCTCTTGGAGCAGACCACCGCCGAGATCAACCCGGGAGTGGATAGCTTGGCGGAGTTCGTTATCTCCAAGCTGTCGGAGGGTTCATGGCTGCGCAAGGAACCCCTGCTGGTGGAGAACTGGCAGTGGCTTGGCCTGCTGTGCCTGATCGCCGTCGCTGTGGTTGCGGAACGGCTTGTGGCATTCGTTCTGCGGCGCATGGTGCGCGGCTCGGCTCGTTCCGAGCGCGTGGATATCGACGAAGATCAGTTGACGCGTTTCGTACGACCGTTTGGCGTGATGATCACTTGGTGGTTGTTCCTGGTCATGCTGCCCATGCTGGAGTTGGAGAATGCTGCCCTCAGCCGGGGCCTGGATCTCATCGGTGGCGTGCTCATCTCCGTGGCCGGAGTCCTGGCTGCATGGCGCCTTGTGGACGTCGTGTGTGACTTCCTGAAGAGTAAGGCGCAGCGCACAAACAACACCTTTGACGACATGCTTGTGCCGCTCCTGCGGCGCACGCTCAAGATCTTCGTCGTCGTGATAGGCATGGCCTACTTCTCGTCCAAGGTGACGGAAGACTTCTACAAGGTGATCGCTGGCATCTCCATTGGTGGTGCCGTCTTGGCTTTCGCCTTCAAGGACAGCCTGGAGAACGTCTTTGGTACTTTTACCGTCCTTCTCGACAAGCCTTTCCAGCTCGGGGATTGGATCACCGTTGGGGAAGTGGACGGATCTGTGGAGAGCGTTGGATTCCGTTCGACTCGCGTCCGCACTTTCTACAACTCGCTGATCACCGTGCCCAACCGGCACTTCATCAGCGCGAAGGTCGATAATTGGGGTGCTCGGTCCTACCGGCGCATCAAGACCACATTGGGCGTGACCTATTCAACTCCCCCCGAGACCATTGAGGCCTTCTGCGAGGGCATTAGAGAGCTCATTCGAACTCATCCGTACACGCGCAAGGACTACTTCCACGTCTACCTGAACGGCTTCGGCCCTTCGAGTCTGGACATCTTGCTGTACTGCTTCCTCAAGACACCCGACTGGTCCATGGAGCTGCGTGAGAAGCACCGCCTCTTTGCGGACATTTTGCGCCTTGCCGATCGGCTGGGCGTTGAGTTTGCTTTCCCGACGCAGAGCCTGCACGTGGTTCCCGAAGGCACCCCATTTACGGGCGAGCGGCCTACTAGTGATCAGGACGGTGCCGTACTCGGGCGCCAGGCCGGTCGATCCGTAGCCGAAGAGACACTCAGTGCTTACGGCGGAAATAAGCCGGGCCGGGTTACCTTTGACGACCCCTCTCCGGTTCCCCCTGCTGGCCAGGAAGGATCGGCTGCAGGAGAAGGGGATGGGCTCTAGGCCCCGTTTAGTTTTCCCGCCGGTAATTTCCAACCCATCCCGATCTGCCCCGTACGCGGCATGCGCCGCGTAACCGAACGTTCCTCTCTCCCCAAGACTCCATGAGTTCGCCCTCTTCTTCTCAGCCCTCTACATCCCCTGTCCCTCAGAGTGACGAGATCGCTGCGGTCTCCGACTGGATTCCCCAGCTCGAGGGGGCCCTGTCCGAAGTGATCGTCGGCCAGGAGAACCTCGTCCAGAGCCTGACCCTCGGCCTCTTGACGGGTGGGCACATCTTGCTTGAGGGCGTTCCGGGTCTGGCCAAGTCCCTGGCTGTCTCCTGCATGGCGCAAGCCGTTCACGCGAGCTTCAACCGCTTGCAGTTCACCCCGGACCTACTGCCTTCGGACTTGGTGGGCACCGAGATCTACAACGCCAAATCGGGTGAGTTCGCCGTGCGCAAGGGTCCTATCTTTGCCAACTTCGTCTTGGCTGATGAGATCAACCGTGCCCCGGCTAAAGTTCAGTCTGCCCTGCTCGAGGGCATGCAGGAGCATCAGGTCTCCATCGGTGGAACCTCCTTCCCTCTGCCCAAGCCGTTCATGGTGCTCGCCACCCAGAACCCCATCGAGCAGGAGGGCACTTACCCCTTGCCCGAAGCTCAGCTCGATCGCTTCGCCCTCAAGGTTGTTATCGGCTACCCCGATCGCGACGAGGAGCTGGCCATTCTCGATCGGATGGGTCGCACGGCTCCGAAGATGACTATTGACCCCATAGTGGATCTTGATGCCATCGCGCGCTCGCGAGATATGGTCGATCGCATCGTCATGGACCGTCGATTGGCGGAATACGTTGTGGACCTTGTTGGGGCCACCCGCGACCCCGAGGCGGTGGGTGCAGGCGAGTTGGCTCGCTACGTGGAATATGGCGCGTCGCCGCGTGCCTGCATCTGGTTGACCTTGGTCGCCCGCGCCCATGCCTTCATGAAGCGGCGCGGCTATGTGACCCCCGGCGACATCAAGGCCGTTGCCATTGAGGTTCTTCGCCACCGCGTCATTCCCACCTACGAGGCTGAGGCTGACGGCCTAGACTCCGAGCAGATCGTGGCGCGTTTGCTGGAGACGGTTCCGGTGCCCTAGTCGGCTTGACCCGGCGTAGACCTCTAGATTGATGCAAGCCTCTCCTCAGCAACCCGCTGCTTTCGGACGAACGGATCGCCTGGATCCGGGCGTCGCCAAGCGCATTCAGCAGGTTCATCTACGCACGCACCGCTTGATGAATACGGCGCTCGCTGGTAGCTATCGCTCCACTTTCCGTGGTTCGGGGATTGAGTTTGAGGAAGTGCGCCCCTACATCCCTGGAGATGACGTGCGCTCTATTGATTGGAACGTGACGGCGCGCACCGGTGAGCCCTTCGTCAAGTTGTTCCGTGAAGAACGCGAGCTAACGGTCAACCTGATTGTGGACACCGCCATCACTCTGGACTTTGGAACCCAGCAGTGGAGCAAGCTCGAGGGTGCCGCTCAGTTGACCGCGCTGATCACCATGGTGGCTCTCCAGAATCAGGATCGCGTCGGGCTGACTCTCTTTGGTTCGGAGCCCGGTCTGCACCTCCAGCCGAGCAAGGGGATACACCACACTCAGCGGTTGATCCGCTCTGTCATGACGGCCCCGGTTGCACACGGGAGAAGCGATTACACCGCTGTGCTGCAAGCTGCCGAGCGCACTCTGCACCGACGCTCGCTGCTGTTCTTTATTAGCGACTTTCACGCAGCCGCTCATAATCCTGAATGGGTCGAAACTCTTGCACGCCTCGAGCGTCGCCATGATGTGATCGCTGTGCGTGTGGTCGATCCACTCGAAGAATCCTTGCCCGATGTGGGCCGGTTACGGCTGGGTGCGTTGGATGGGCCGGGCCAACTCGAGGTCGATACCTCCAGCGCGGAGGTGCGCGATGCCTGGGAGCAGGAAGCCCGGGAGCGCAAGCGTGTGATCCAGGCGGGGCTGGCCCGTGCGCGTGTGAGCCACTTCGATTTGGACTTGGGCGAAAATCTGGCCGATCCCCTCGTGGCCTTTTTCCGGCGGCGCGAGATGTCCCGGGGGGGGCGCTGATGTTCCTCGCCTTGTGCCTGTTACTCCAGCAGGGCCCTGTCCTGACAGTGCAGCCTTCAGAGGGGGCCATAGGGCAACCCCTCGAGGTGGTGCTGGAGCTTGACCATGCACTCGGGGCGGGACTCTTGAAGGGCGGGCCGGCCTTGGCTTTAGATGCCTCTTGGATTGTGCTCGAAGGGCCAGACGTGATCGCCCTGCCTGGCTCGGGCGGGACTCATACAAGAGTGCGCTGGTCTGTGATATCGCTGGAATCCGGCGCGCGTTCGCTGCCCGGCTTGAATCTGGTACTCGCCGACGGCGCGTCGCTCACGGTGGAGGGGGCGGCCCTGTCCATTGATGCCGAACTGGGTGCCGAAGAGGATACGCCTCGTCCCTTGCCGACTCCGCAGGGTGTCGCTGAGCGCGCGGGGCCTCTGCGTCTCGCGCATGTGGGATGGATGCTGTGCGCCTTGCTCTTGGCTGCAGCGTGGGGCTTTTGGCGGCGTAAGCGGAAGGGGCACGCGCCCGAGGCTCATGCCCAAGGCGAGTGGGCGCGGTTCATTGTTCTGCGGGAGTTTGCCACGACGGCCGGGAAAGGTGCTGCGCACGAATCGGGCGGTGCGCAGGATGTGAGTGCCGAATTAGCAGCACTCTTGCGGTCCGCTGCTCAGCACCGGGTCGGGGCTTTGCGTCCGGGTCAAGCTGATGGGGAGTGGCTGGAACTCATGCGCGACGAGGGCGAGGCCGCCTTGGCGGATGAACTCACCCCGCTACTGGATAAGTGTGAACAGATTCGCTTTGGTGGCTTGCGACCCACGCGCTTTGCCCTAGACGAGCTCTTGCAATCGAGCGCGGACGTTTTGGCCCATCTGGCACCCGACGCACCGAGCTCCGAGGAGGCTGTGGCATGAGCCTTCAAGGGATGTCTGACTCCGCGCGCAGTAGCGCCCAGATGCGCTTGCCCTTGTGGGGTAATCTCGCTCTCTCGGACCCGGCTTTCCTGCTCCTGGTGCCCCTGGCCCTTGGGGTCCTCTTTTGGGGCGCGCGGCGCTTGGGTGTGGCACGCGTTCCCACCTTGCCCAGCAGTCTGCCGCGTTCGCCGCTGCAGCGATGGCTCTGGATACCTACCGCCCTTAAGGCCATCGCTCTGACCTTGGCCGTGTTGGCCATGGCCCGTCCACTTCGTGGGGACGTGCGAACCAGCGACGAGTCCGAGGGTGTTGACATTGCCTTGCTCCTCGATCGTTCAAGTTCCATGGAGGCCCGCGCTACCCCGCGCGCCCCGCGGCGCTTTGATATCGCGCGCGAGGTCCTCTCCAACTTTGCAACCCGGCGCATGACCGACATCGAGGGGGCAGCCGACAACGTGGCCCTCTTCGGGTTCTCTGGGTACTGCGATCTCCTTGTGCCATTCACACTTGATGCCGGTGCCTTTCGCGGCGTGATGGAGGACCTGGACACGAACAAGGAACGGGACTTGGGTGGCACGGGTGTGGGCGTTGCTATCGCCCGCGCCGTGGAGACCTTTAAGGAGCTCGAAAGCGACGCCCGCATCATCGTCTTGCTCACCGACGGCGAGAACAATATCGACACTATCTCCCCGCGAGTGGCGGGTCTGATGGCTCAGGAGTTGGGCATCAAGGTCTATACGATTTTTGTTGGACCGACGGTGGCTCGTTATCCCGGTGGCCTGATCCAACGCGTTCAGACGAGTGAGCTCGAGCAGGTGGCGGAAGACACCGGAGCGCGCTTTTTTCACGCGGAGGATGCCACTCAACTGGATGAGGTGTACAAGGAGATCGAAGGCCTTGAGCGTCGTCCACGCGAGGAAGAGCGGCACGCAGATTCCTACGATCTCTATCCGCGCCTCCTCTTGCCGGCCCTCTTGCTGTACGTGCTTGCAGGCTTGTGCTCGTTCACTTGGGCCAGGAGGTTGCCGTGATTGCCCTCTTGGGATTTGATTTCGCTCATTCCGAGTCCGCTCCGTGGTTGCTCCTCGCGCCCCTTTGCGTGGCTGTGGGGATCTACTCCATACGACAGAGTCGACTCGCCCGGCGACGATTGGTGAGCGCGCATCTGGAGAGTCGCTTGCTGCCTGGCTATTCCGCCGGCCGTTCTCATTGGCGCGTCATCCTCGCCGGAGCCAGTGCGGTGTTCATGGGCCTGGCTCTATTGGGCCCCGTGCGCGGATTCACCTTGCGTGAGGTTGAGCGTAAGGGCGTTGACATTGTCCTCTGCGTTGACACTTCTCGTTCCATGCTGGTTAAGGACTTGGACAGCGAGGTGTCCCGACTTGAACTTGCCCAACGTCAGATTCTGCTGCTTCTCGATTCCCTCGCTGGGGATCGCGCCGCCCTGCTGGCGTTCTCCGGTGACGCGCGCGAGGTCGCACCCCTGACCCGGGACAAGAACGCGCTGCGTTGGTTCTTGTCCACCATGGGGCCCGAGGACAACCGTCGAGGCGGCACGGATCTGGGCTTGGCCTTGGAGCATGCGCTCGAGCTCTTTGATGGGCGCACGGGAGCTCACGAGGCCATTGTCTTGCTGACTGATGGTGAAGACCTGGAGGGGCGCGGCCTGGACATGGCTCATGAGGCGGCTAAGCGTGGCATTAGGGTCTACGTTGTGGGCATGGGCAGTGAAGCCGGGGGGAAGATCCCTGATGGCCAGCGAGGTTTCGTCAAGGACTCCCGAGGCCAAGAGGTGGTCTCCAAATTGGATGGCAGTACCCTCGAGGCGATTGCCAACGCAACCAATGGCGTCTATCTCAACGCTCGCACACCTCTGGCGCTCGAACGCATTCATCGGCAGCACATCGCCCAGCTCGAAGGACGGGCCTATCAGCATGGCAAGGAAAAGATCCCGCACGACCGCTTTCAGTGGCCCTTGGCCCTGGCGCTCCTGTGCATGTTGATGGAGGTTGGTCTTCGCGACCGCAAACCACGTACTCCGGAATCAGCAACGACCGCTTCAAGGAGCCAGCGCGCATGAGACTCTTCCCGCTCACCTTGGCCCTCTCCAGCGCCGTTGCGCTTGGCCAGAACTCGGTGCCCCCCGGGCCGTCGGAATCGCCCATGGGTGAACAGACCGCGACGCAGGTGCCTGCCCCCGAAGCCATATCCCCCTGGCAGGGCACTTTCTCTGAGGGCGTGGATCGGGTCTTGGTCCAAGGGAGCGCAGAGGAGTGGGACGCAGCTTTGCTCACCTGTGATCAGCTCTTAGCTCCCGCTACCTACGAGCGACTGCGCGGGCGCGCGGATGGTGGCCGCGCGACACTTGCCGATCGCGTCCTTGCCCCGTTGGACGGTGCTCTTCAAGACCTGGGAGTGCGCCGCCTCTCCTCGGCAGATCGTGCCCTTGTGCGCTACCAGCGTGGGTTGATCCTGGTCAACAAGGGCGATCTCGCGGGAGGGATGGAGGACTTGGGGCTGGCCCGAAGCTTGGGGGGCGCGGGTGCGGTTCGCCGGGATGCTGTGTATGCGCTGGGCACCTTGGATTTGATGGTGGGCGAAATCGTGCGGCAGCAGATCCCCGAAATCTCTGGTGCCCCGCCTACGCCTCCCGGGCCACCCGGGCCTCCCGCACCACCCGCTGGCGGACAGACTGAAGAGGCGCCCGATCCACTCGTCGTGGCTCGCACGGCATACAGTCAGGCTCGTACGAACTTGGTAGAGCGCCTCCGGTTGGATTGGCGTGATGCGGACACCCGGGCCAACATGGAACTTGTTCAGAGGCGCCTGCGCGAGCTTGACGAAATCGAGCGCCAGCGCGAAGAACAGTCGCAAGAGCAAGAAGAGGACCAAGACGGTGAACCGTCCGACGAGGAACAAGAAGGTGGGGAGTCCCAAGATTCCGATCAAGAATCCGAGCCCGACGAGTCGAGCCAGGAACCCAACGAAGAATCCGAAACGGAAGAGCCCGAAGAGCCCGAAGAGCCCAGTGAATCAGAGGAGCAGGATTCGGAGGATGGGGCTGAGGAAAGTGAAGCCCAGGGAGAGCCTGAGGAGTTGCAACTGACCCAGGAAGAGCTTGAGCGTCTGTTACGTATTTTGAGGGATCACGAAAATGAAGGAGAGCGCCTGCGCGAGGCCCTTCTTCGCCAACGGCGTGTACAAGTGGAGAAAGACTGGTGATGAACTCTCGAGTACTGCAAGGAATCTTCTGGGCGCTGGCACTTGTTGCGCCCTTGAACGCCGCCCAGCAAGGGGTCTCGGTGCAAGTGAACCTCTCGCGTGCCCTCGTCAAGTTGGGGAACGAGTTGCATCTTCAGATTCACGTGGACGGTACGCGTGATGCTCGCGTGGATCTGCCTCCGCCGGTGGAGGGGCTGATCTACGGGCCGCTCGCTGGCCCGCAGATCTCTCAGGTGCAGGAGTTTCAGGGCGGTCGGGTGACCTCGCGTATTAGCGTGGAGTGGGCTATGAGCATTCGGCCCACACGCGTGGGTGAATTTGAGATCCCGCCGATTTCGCTGGAGGTCGATGGCAAGATGGTGCGGGCTCCGCAGCAGGCGATGTCGTTGCGTGTGATTCAGGACCTGGAAGGGGCCACCCATTGCTTCATCGAGTCCTTGGACGTTCCTACTAGGGTCTTTGAAGGTGAGCCTTTTGATCTGGACCTACGATTCGGCACGGACCTGACTGCGGGAGAAGTGGACCTGTATCTGCCATGGTGGCCTTCCCACCGGGGCGTGCTGGAGATCAAGACCGGCAACCCGCGCGGAACTTACCGCTTTCCCGTCAACGATCGTCATGAGGCAAGCGTCACCGAGTTGGATGCAGCCCCGCGCAATGGAGTGCCCTTTCGAGTCTTCCAGTTGGCCCGGCGCTACATAGCTACGCGGCCCGGAACTCTGAAGTTCGACACGGCCACGTTTCAATTTTCCGAGGTCATTCGGAGGTCAACCGTCTTTGCCCAAGGCCGCTACAAACGCTACCACGCCCAATCGGAACCGTTCCAGATCGAAGTGTTGCCCGTGCCGGAGAAGGGACGGCCCTTGGACTGGACCGGTGCTGTGGGGGAACTGACCACCCAACGCCGAGTAGATCGGCGTGACGTGGACGAGGGCGGGACGATCTCCTTGACCGTGTCCTGGTTTGGTCGGGGCAACACAGAATTCTTTGACGCCCCCGATCTCAAGCGGTTGACCGGTTTCGAGGACTTCCGCGTACTCGGCGTTGAGGATAGTCACTTCAGCGATGAGCGTAGGGTGACCTACGATCTCGTGCCCACCTCGTCCAAGATCACGGAGATCCCCCCGGTTCCAATGTGGGTGTTCTCTCCTACGAGCGAGACCTTTGTACGTGTGGCGACTGCCCCCGTGGCCGTTCGGGTCCGGTCGGTTGGGGACCCTGAAGGTGGATTGCCCTTGGCCGGGGATGAATTGGACCTCTTTGACGTACACCCCGACCCGACTTCTGAGGAGGGACTAGCTCCCTTGGGAGCAGGTCGCTTAGGCGGCGCGGCCGTTTCCATTCTGGGGCTGTGGTTCCTGGGCCGCACACTCATTCGCCGCCACCGTGGAGATCCGGATGCGCCCCGAGCGCGTCGCCGAAGGGCGGCCCTGCGTCAGTTACGCGCGGCGCTTAGGGTGTCCGGTTCGGCTAGTGAACAGAGCTTTGCTCTGGCCCGGTTCATGGGGGATCGAATGGGCGAACCTGCCGGGGCTTGGCTGGGTCGTGACGTCGCAGAGTGGAGCGCATTGACCGGGACGGAATTGGAAGAGGGCCTGCTCGAGAACTGGTCCGACATCTGTGCGGATCTGGATGCCAGTGCCTGGTCTGACGCAGACCAACCCATCGAGAGTTCTCGCATGGTGAACCTCGCTCAAACCCTTTGCGCGAAGGGGTTCTAGACATGATCTTGCTTCTCACCCTGATCGGCTTGTGCAGTTTTCCCCTGCAAGAGGCTTCCAGCAGTTTGGATCAGTCTGCACTGGTGGCCTACCGTGAAGGGAATCCGGCTGCTGCCAGCACCCTCTGGATCGAGGCCTTGGAGGCCGCGACTTCGGCGCAGGAGCGGGGACGTCTCTGTTACAACCTCGGCAACGCGGCCTATCGGCGGGATGAGGTCGTGCAGGCTGTGGCGTGGTATCACGCAGCCCTTCGGTACACACCTCGGGATGGGGACCTATGGGCCAACCTGGAATTCTGTCGGGCTGAAGCGGAGCTGGATCCGGCGGACCGTGGTGATCTGGTGCATTCGGTTCAACGACTTCTCAGGTCCTTGACCCGGGGCGAATCGGAGTGGCTGTGGGCCTGCGCCCTGATGCTCCTAGCATTGGCTGGCGTGGGCGAGTCCCTACGCGGCGGTGCCATTTGGCGACGACTGTTTCTGGGCGCCTTTGTGGTTCAACTTCTCTGTGCCAGTCCCTTGATCTGGCATCTCGAACACGATGGCCAGAACACGTGGATGATCACCGCTCTTGAAGGTGGGGCTGGGCATTCCGAACCCTCCGAGGAGGCCAAGCAGCTGGCGCACCTTGAAGCAGGTCTTGTGCTAGAGGAGCTGGACCAGCTGCCGGATTGGGTCAAGCTAGCGGATCCACAGGGCCGTGGCCTGTGGGTGCGCACAAAGGACGCCTTCTCCTTGGTGCGATAGGGGTGGATTCCCTTGCCTATGAGGGCGCCGGGATCGATGCTCTCAGTGTGAGTTCACTTCCAAGCGACTGCGGCCCTCGTTCTGCACCCTGGCTGGAGAAGGTTCTGGCGGCCTCCATCTTCGCGTTGGCAGCCTGCAGCCAATCCCCGGAGCCCATGAGTGAGCCTTCGGCTAGTGGGCGTGGAATGCTCGTGATCGTTGTGGATGCTCTGCGCTTCGATCACACCAGCCTAGGCACCTACGACCGAGACACGACACCTCGGCTCAAGGAGCTGGCCGAGGATCAAGGCATCATTTTTAGCAATGCTTGGTCCGTGGCTCCGGATCTGATTCCAGCTCACGTCGCGCTTCTGACGGGTTGTGACGCGTCCGTAGCCCACCGTCCCAACGTGCTGCTGAGTGACGGTACTCTGCTCTCGCCTCTCACCACTTGGTTCATACCCGAGAGCGTCCCTCGTCTCGCTCGGGAGTTTCTCGCCAATGGCTGGCGTACGGCGGCCTTTGTCGACCACGCTCACATCAGCAAGCGCCGCGGGTTTGAAGATGGCTTCCGGGAATTTGTAGACGTGGGGGGCGCCAGATCGGATGAGACCCGGGACGTGGGATTGCCGGGCGTGACCCGCCGCTTTTATCAGTGGGTTTCGAGATTGGATAAGGGCGAGGATTGGATGGCCTACCTTCACTGGAATGACCTTGAGGCCATGTGGGAAGCGCCTTACACCGATGAAGATTTCAGTGCGGATCAACGGGTTACCGGTTATGAATTGCGGCCAGAACTGGACTACCTTCCGGCCATAGGTGGACATGCGCCTATCTTCCACGCCCTGCCGCCATCCCGTGCTGCGAATCCTCGTCGGACTTTGGCGCAGTACGAATTGCGTTATGACGCGGCACTTCGCAATCGTCTCGACAGGAACCTCGACCGCCTCTTCGATACCTTGGCCATGGATGATCGGTGGGATCGCACCTCCGTGCTCGTCGTGGGTAGCTTCGGGCTAGGATTTGGTGAGTCGGGATTGATCGTCGACTCGGGGACCTACTCTGACGTGGATTTGCACGTGCCGGTTCTCCTGCGGCCTGCACCAGAACTGAATCTTCCCACTGGAACGGTCCAGTCTGCCCTGGTGAGCAGTGTGGATTTGATGCCGACCCTGCTTGACTTGATGGGGCTCGAGATCCCCTCCGGTGTCCACGGCCACTCTCTGTTGCCCTTAGTGCGCGGCGAACAGCCGCGTGTCCGCGATTGGGCCTATGCATCCCACGGACCATTCGCGCCTCCCGGGCGGCCGGACACCCAAGCCACAGTCCCACGCTACGGATTTGCGGTCATCGAAGAGGATCGCATCTACTCCATCCAGTGGCCTGGCTGCGGAGGTATCGGCGCTCTTTCGTCGAGTTGGTTTGGAGATTCGAAATCCCACCGCAGGGAGAGCGTGGAAACCCTGAAGGTCTTCAGCGAGGATTCGCGACCTGGAAATCTGAATAGGGGCCCGATGGGGCCGGATGGGGTGCGGTTGAGGAATATCGGACGAGCCATGCACGCAGAGCTCGACCGCGTGCGCGAGGTTCTCCACCCCTCCGATTGGAACTTGGATATGCGCGGCCCCGTAGTGCTGGACGAGTTGCGCAAAAAGGGGCTGATCGGGGATACTCCTTAGGGCGCCTGCCCGCAGGTTTCTCCTCGCCCAGCCACTTTCTTGTGAACATCCTTCTTGTCTCCAACGGTTTCCCCCCAAGTGGACAGTGGGGGACGGAGTTCTACACCTACCAATTGGCCACGGGTTTGGCGGCGCGTGGGCACCAGGTCACCGTATTCTGCCCGGATCGACTCGGGGAAGCGCCGCGCTACACCGTTGAGCGAAGCACGCGCTACCAAATTTCCTTGGTGCAGGTGCATAACGGAGGCGACCCCAAGAAATCGTTTCGGGATAGTTATCGCAACGAGGGGATCGAGGGGATCTTTGACAAGCTCCTCGAGGAAACCCAGCCCGACGTCGTGCACTTTATCCACATGCTGTGGGGATTGTCTGTGCAGCTCCCCGAGTTAGCGAAGCGGCGAGGTCTCCGGACGATTGCGACCCTGACGGACTACGGTCTGCTGTGCCACCGAGGTCAGCGGTTGGACGCGGCAATCAATCGCTGCGAGGAAAAGAGTCCGGCCAAGTGCGCCAAGTGCATTCGCGAGCCGGGCCCATGGGACGGAAACCCCTTGAGCCGCACGCTCAAGCGGGTAGCGGGATTCGGCTTGTCGCAGGCTGCGGCGGTTGGCTTGGACCTAGGGCTTGTGGTTTTGGAGGCTGACTTGGTCAGTCGCGAAGCCTCCATTCAGGATGCCATGGGCTTCGTCGATGCTTGGGTGGCACCCACTCGTGCGTTGGCCCGGCCCTTCTTGGAAGCAGGCTTGGATTCGGCGAATCTGAGTATCCTGCCCTATGCATTGGATGAGGCCCCCTATCGCGCGGCCGCCGATCGCACAGGATCGCAAGGCGTGCGCTTTGGATTTCTCGGCCAATTTCTCCCGCACAAGGGTCTCCACGTCCTGTTTGATGCGGTGCGCATTTTGCGAGACCAATTGTCCGATCCCGGTGAGCGTTGGGAAGTCATTATCTATGGCAACAAGGTCGGGGGCCGTAACGGACGTTACATGCGCAGTATCTGGACCGACGATTTAGCGGAGCGCGTCATCATCGAGGGCCCGTTCGAGCCTTTGCGTGCCCCTGAAGTCTTGGCCGGACTGGATGCCGCGATTCTGCCCTCTCTGTGGGACGAGAACGCGCCGCTTACCATTCTGCAGGCACGTGCGGCTGGGGTCCCAATCCTTGCCAGTGACGTGCCCGGCGTGCGCGAAGTCATCGAGGAGGGGCGCGGTGCGCGCTTGTTCCCGCCGGGGGATTCCGAAGCGCTGGCACAAGCCATGAAGAGCGTGATTCGCGAGCGTCCACCATGCGATCCGGACCGATCGCCACCCCCCGTGACTCTCGTTGCGCACCTGGACGCGGTCCAGTCCTTGTATGGAGGAATGGCTGTGTGCTCCTACGAGCCTCGCACTCATGCCCAGCAGGAACCCAAATCTTCCAGCCCAGTGGCCGGTCGCGCTGGGGCCAACACCCTCACACGCCCGGACGCAGCGCTCTAGATCGTGAATCACCTGCGCTCTATCGGTCTGCTTTGCCGTGGCTGGGACCCGGATGCCGGTGGAGTGGAGTCGCACACACTAGGGATTGCTCGTAGCTTGGTTTCCTTGGGCGTTCGAGTCGATGTGTTGTGTACGGATCGCAACCCAAATCGGCCGGACTACGGAATCGGCGATTGGGTCATCGGTGGCGTTCGCGTGCGTCGCATGAATCTGCCCAGCGCAAGCCACCGCGCTTTGGAGTCGTTTGATGAAGACGCCTGCGCAGATGCGCGTGTGCGGGAATGGCTGGTGCACACGCAGCCAGACCTGGTACATGTCCATCACTTGTCAGGATTTGGGTTCGGTGCGCTAGCCGAAATCGAGCGCCATGGACTGGAGTCCATCGTAAGTCTGCACGACTATTGGACCCTCTGTCCCCGTGGGCAGATGTTCTCCGTAAGCGCAGAGGCTTGCGCGAGCGTGGAGCCCGCTATCTGTTCTGAGTGCATCGAGCACACCTGGCCGGGTGTGACTGCCCCCCCCGCATCGGTTGTCCAACGGCTCGACCGTGCGCGCCATGCCCTGCAGCGTGCCAGGCACCTAATCGTTCCCTCGCTAGCGGCCGGCGAAATTCTTCGGGGAGCGGGTTTCGGCAGCTTGAAGTTCACTTGCGTCCCCAACGGAATTGATGGAGTGAAACTTGCGGAGGCCGTCGCTCACCTTCGAGGTGGGCGGGCGGTAGGGAAACGAGTGGGCGTTATTGGTGCCGTTCAGCCCAGCAAGGGTGTGTTGGAATTGGCACAGGCTCTGATGGAGGTTGACGATGACGAACTCGTCCTGGACGTGCATGGACCTCTGAATGACTATCACGGCAGTACTGTCTACACGGAGGCCCTCTTGGATCTGGCCGCCAAGGCTGGCCGAATCCGCCTGCACGGCCCATTCCGAGCAGCGGATCTCCCCCGGGTTCTAGCCAGTATCGACGCTCTCGCCGCGCCATCCCGCTGGGAAGAGGTCTTCGGATTGAGTGCCCGAGAGGCGCGGGCTGTAGGGCTGCCGGTGTTGGCGGCTCGGCGCGCCGGGTTGGGCGAGTGGGAGCGCACCGCCGGGGTGACGCTCGTCAC
>JAPKBO010000048.1 GCA_028823395.1 Planctomycetota bacterium
GGGCTGCGCTCGTACTGCAGTAGCTGAAGGCGCTCTTCACTTCCCGCCGCTGTACGGTGCCATCCGTGGCGGTCCAGGTTACGAAGGCGCCGAGTACGTCCCGGCCTTCTTCGTCCACTGTCCGTACGCTCAACCAATGCCCGCGCTGGGGTGCGCAGTTCATGAACAGCTGCGCAGGTGCGTCTCGGTTGACCACCAGCACATCGACGCCTCCGTCTCCGTCCACATCGCCAAAGGCCGCCCCCCGGCTGGTGGCGTACAGCGGTTGTGCACAGCCTCCTCGGTGCGCGGGATCCTCAAACCGGCCCCCGGGTATTCCACGCAGCAGGGTATTGGGTTCCGCGTAGGGATCGCCCTCCACCAGCGGGGCCATCTGCCGGTTCACCCGGCCATTGGCCACATACACATCCAGGAGTCCGTCGTTGTTGAAGTCCATGAACCCCACCCCGAAGCGCGTGCGCTGGATTGTTGCCAGGCCCAAGCCCATCTCAACCGTGCGCTCGGTGAAGAAGCGACCCTTGTTGAAAAACAGGCCGTCGTGCTCGCGGGCCATGTGCACAACCAAGAGGTCCAGGGTCCCGTTGGCGTCCAGGTCCGCGCTGTCCACACCCATGCCCGCGCGTGAGGTGCCGTTGCGATCGCGAGCGCATCCTGTGAGTTCGGCGCGGTCCACGAAGAGGCCTTCGCCCTGGTTGATCCACAGCTGGTCGGGCGTCTGATCGTTGGCGACGAAGAGGTCCGGCATGTCGTCTCCATTGAAGTCCCCAGCCACCACGCCCAGGCCGTTGCCGAAGGCCGCTTGGATGCCGGAGGACTCCGACACGTCGACGAAGGTCCCGTCTCCGCGATTCTCGTACAGGACGTCGGAGCGTGTGGCGGAGTAGCTCGTGGGGCCGCAGTAGTCGGGCTGGCCCGTGGGGCCGAAGCAGATCAGTTCGCCGTCGGCGGACCAGTTCACGTAGTTGGCCACGAAGAGATCCAGATCCCCATCGGCGTCCTTGTCGAAGAAGCAGGCGCTTGTGCCCCAACCGTCGTCGCCCACACCGGCGGCTGCCGTGACATTCGTGAATCGTCCACCGCCCTGGTTCTGCAGAAGCACATTGGGTCCGACCTGGGTCACGTACAGGTCCGTGTCCCCGTCCCCGTCGTAGTCGCCGCTGGCCACACCCATTCCATAGCCTTGGATCGAGATGCCGCTGGCTGCCGTGACGTCATCGAAGCGACCGTCCCCGCGGTTGGCGAAGAGGCGGTGGCTCGTGACCGCATCGGGTGCTTCGATCTTGCCACTCTGTACGCAGAAGGCGTCTAGGTCCCCGTCCCCGTCCATGTCGAACAGCGCCGCGCCACCGCCCATCAGTTCAGGGAAATAGAACGCCTCGTCGTGACCCGAGTTGTGCTCGAAGACCAGACCGCGGGCACTTCCCTCTTCTCGAAACCAGGCGTCGGGTTCCTCCGCCGTGGGGGCCTCTTCGACCTGGCCGCCCTCGCCACAGGCTGCCAGGGTCCCCAGAAGGATGACCCAAGGGAGTCGAGTGGATCTGTGGTGTGCGCGTGTCATGGGGTGCGTGCTAGCGCGGTGCATCGTCTTCAAGAGCCTTGATGTTCGCCTGTATATCCGCCCAGGCGGGATGATCGGGATTGAGGGTACGCACACGCTCCAAGCAAGTTTGCGCTGCGGCCTGGCTTCCAAGGCCAGCTTGTGCGGCGCGGTAGGCCTCGATCATTGCTTGGGAGCGCCCGAGCCTCAACAGGGCGGTCAGGCGCGCCTCGTGGGCCGCGGAGTCGGCTGCATTCTGATCGAGGGCCGCGAGGGCGGTGCTCAGTGCGGCCACGTTGTCCCCAGCCATGATCTCCGCCCAGGCCAGGCTGACCTTCAGCTCGGCGTCGTCGGGTTCCAACCGGGAGGCCACTGACAGGGCCGCAGCTGCCTGGGACCAGTTGGCCAGACTGGCATGCGCTATCCCCAGCTTGCGCGCCACCTTCGGGTCCTCCGCCTCGCGCACGAACAATTCCTCCAGGAGTTCCACGGCCTTGGCGGTCTTGCCGCGGTCCATCAAGCGCGTGGCGCGCAGGAGCAGGGCGCTGGTGCCCTTCTTGAAGACCATCAACTCCCGGGACCAGGGGTCGTTCATGACTAGGCGTGCGCCCTGACCGAGTGCGATCTCACTCTGGGCTTGTTCTTCACGGCCTAACTGAAACAGAGCCTTGCCCTTGAGGCGGTGGGCCAGTGGTGCATTTGGACTCTCCATAAGAGCGGGAGACTGCAGCCGTTTGAGAGCTTGCTCCGGTTTTCCCTCCTGCAATGCGGCCTGGGCCAAACCGATGGTGCCCGCAGTATTTTGCGGATCGATATTGAGGGCGCGCTCGAAGGCCGTCCGGGCTTCGACCACCTGACCGAGGTCGAGCAATCCCGCGCCATGCTTGCACCAGGCGGGGGCGTACTCGGGCTCCAAGAAATGCACCCGGTCGAGGCTCTCTAACCCACCGTGCAGGTTTCCGTTCTGCATTCGAGCTAGGGCCAGACGGTACTGCACATGAGCGTCGCTCGGATCCAACTCCACAGCAGCTTCGTAGGCGGGCAGGGCCCACTCGAGCATCAGGTGCGCCTCGTACAGTTGCCCCAGATCGCGCCAGGCGTGAGGGGCGGTGGGGGATTGCTTCACGATGCCGACTGCTGCATCGATCATGGCCACCAGGGTCGGATCGAAACCGCTCACCACGGTGGGGGTGGGTACTTCACGCGGCGGGGAATCCTGACCCGTGCATCCCGTGAGTAGGAGCAGATAGCAGGCGAGGTTCAGTCCGGCCTGGGCAGGGCTAGCAGTGAAGGTGGAGTCCGACATGAGCCGGGTCAGGGTACGCCGTTCCCTGTGCTCCATGCCAGGGAGCAGGCCCTAGGGGTGAACCTGGACCGGCAGGTCCAGCTCTGCCCGGATGGCCTCTGCGCGGGCAAGCAGCTCCTCCGCAGGCAGTTTGGACAGGCGTTCAGCCTCGGGTTGGTAGACCTTGCGCTCCAAGCCGTAAAGGAGAACGTCATGCACCCTGGCCCCCGCTGCCTGGGCTGAGCGCACCAGATGGGTCCAGCTCTGGTCCGCTGCTTCGTCCGGGCCCTCGCCGTCCACCGCCACCCGCATGGTCTGCAGGCGCGTTCGCACCAGTTGGCTGCACTGCACCAAATTGTCGATCACTTTTTGGTCTGGTATCTCCACTCCGTTGAGCTGGGTGCGCTCGACTGACGTTCCCCCGTCGAATTTGAACCAGACCTCCCCGCCCCTTTGTGCCAGGCGAGCGAGGCCCGCTTGGACCTCAGTCTTGTGGGCCTGAGAGCCATTACTGATCAGGATGGTCTGTAGATTTCTGTCGGGGTCCAGCTCGTCAAGCACTTGAGCTACGCGATCCATGCTGGCGGCGAAGTCCGGCGACGTGGTGGGCTCTCCATTGCCAGAGAAGGCCACGTCTTTTACGCGCCGCGAGCCCTCGGGTACGTGGTGCTCCATCCAGTCTCCGTTCAGGAGCGCACCCAGGAATTCCCGCACCTCCTGCTCGAGTAGCTCCTGATCTATAGCGGGCCCCGCACCCAGGACCAACCCCTCCACTTGGCAGTAGGCACAGCGCCAGTTGCACGCGTTGTTGGGGTTTAGGTTGATGCCCACTGAGACACCCCCTGCGCGCCGCGAGACCACGGGGTAGACGTAGGTCAGTTGTGCGGAGTCCCGCTCGTGGATCTTTGTGGTGAGGCGCATGGTCGGGTCAATCTTCCAGGAGGCTTTGGATGTGGACCGCAGTGGAACTCGCGAGCCCCTCGAGGTCGTACCCTCCCTCGAGCAGGGAGACCAGTCCGTGACCCGTGAGCGAGCGTGCCACCTGCAGGAGTGCGCGGGTCATGTGAGCATAGGACTCGGTGGTCAGGAGTGTTGATGACAGGGGATCCCGTGCGTGGGCGTCGAAGCCCGCGGAGACCAACACCAGGTCGGGTTGGAAGGACTCCAGGGCAGGTAACACTTCTCCCTCAAAGGCCCCCAGCCACTCCGAATCCCCGCTGCCCGGATCCTGGGGGCAGTTCAGCGTGGCGCCTTCGCCTTCTCCGAGGCCGCGTTCACCTCGCGCTCCGGTTCCCGGGTAGTGGGGGAACTGATGCAAGCTGGCATAGAAAATGTTCGCGTCGTCTTCGAACAGGTGTTGGGTGCCGTTTCCGTGGTGCACGTCCCAGTCAACTATGGCTACACGCTGGAGTCCGTGTGCGCTCTGTGCGTGGCGCGCGGCGAGAGCGACGTTGTTGAACAGGCAGAAACCCCCGGCCAGGTTGAGCTCCGCATGATGACCCGGTGGGCGAGTGGTCACGAAGGTCGATTCGCAGCCTGCATTGAGGACTTGATCCACTCCCGCCAGGGCGGCGCCCGCAGCCATGAGCCCCGCGCCATAGGATCCTGCGCTGATGGGCATGTCGACGCTGTCCACGCAGGACTGGCCGGCCTCTACGGCGGCGCGGATGCGCGCCCCGTGTTCCGGGTCGTGCACGGCCTTCAGAGATTCGAGAGGTAATGCCTGCGGTTCGCTGAGCTCTAGACAGTCCACGAGTCCGCTCGAGGTGAGACGATCCTCAATGGCTTGCACCCGCGCCGCGCACTCGGGGTGTCCGGTGCCGGTGTCGTGCTCCGCCTGGAGCGCGCTGTGGATCCATCCGACTCGATTCAATGCCGCGCCCTATTCCTTCAGGTGGAAGGCGCGCCGGTACCTAGTCTCCAACATCGCCTCGAAGGCGGGATCCTTGGCCAGATCTCGCAGAGTTGTCATGGAGACGGGCGCAGAGGAGAGGTACTCCTCCGCATCCGAGTAGCGCTTGAGGCGGGCGTAACTGCGGGCGATACCCAGGTGAGCTCCTCCCTTGCTGGACAGACCCCTCTGCAGGCTGATGGCTGCCTTGAAGTCCTTGATGGCCTTTTGGTACTCGGCGATGAGGTAGTAGACGTCGCCTCTCTGAGAGTAGCTGATGGAGGAGGCCGGACTGAATTTGACGCGTTCGTCGAAGGCTTGCAGCAGACTGCGACGTGCCCCCTTGTCCTTGGAACGCGCTAGCAAGACGAGGGCACTCTCCCTGAGCGCGGTCCGCGGCGATTCCCTTAGCTCATCCAAGCTTTTCTTCGTTGCACCCTTCACCGTGACGTCGAATTGAGAAAGGGTGTCCAGGATCTTGGTGGCGTCGTTGCCCTCGGTGTCGGAATGGCAAGCCAGGTGGATCAAAGCCAGAAGGTGCTCATCCTCGTTGAAGAGTTCGCTGCTGGCGGTGTAGTAGTCGAGTAGGGGCGATACCAGTGCCGGGGCACGTTCCGTGGTCAGCAGTTGAGCGACGCAGGAGGAGATCTCCTTGCTCCCGACTAGAGCCAGCCCTTTGAGCAGGGAGCTGATCTGGGGGACATCTATATTGGCGAAGTCCGCAGCTAGGAGTTCTGGCAGGTCCGGCGAACCCAATTCTGCAAGAGCCAGAAGGGAGGCTGTTCGCACCTCGGTTTGGGCCGTCGCATGCACCGCCCGAACTCCGTCGAGGACCCGATCGGGGTTCGGATCGGTGGCGAGCACCCTCAGGGAGTTGACGCGTCCTTCGGTTGTTCCTCTCTCGCTCGCAGCCAAGAGTTGCCTGCTGATGGACGGAGAACGCAGGTCGCGCAAGACCTGCACCACCTGCAGGGCGCGGAAGAGCTCACCGCGCGATGGATCGGGACCGGGGCTTAGAGCCGCCACAAGGAGAGGCGCGATCTCGGGCCCCAATGTACTTAATTGTTTTCGGAGCTCGAGCGCGTCCTCGGCTCGGACGCGGACGGTCGCCGACTCCATTTTGCCCAGGATCACCTCGACGCTTGCGCGTAGCTGGGACAGAACCTGATCACGCTCGGCGCGGGCCTGGCGCAGGAGATCTTCCAGGCTGCGCGTCGGGTCTGCGTCGTCTTGCACTCCCAGCACGCGCTCGGCTTGCGCATCGCCATTCAGGCAAGGAGCGGTCAGACCAGCCAGGATAAGGGGGAGGTGTTGGAGAGGGAGCTTCATGAGGCTTCGAGGTAATCCTCGCTCCCCCAAGGTAGTCGCCTAAACCCTCCCGTGGAAGGTGTGAAGCCTTGTTGCGGGCCTAGCTGGCTCGTCGGGGCATGGGCGTGAGGATCACGTCCCGTGCGCGTTCCTGTACCGTTCCTGCTGCGCTGGGGGGGGGCAGGGGCCCCTCCACACGTGCTTCCACCCCCATGGGGAGGTGTTCGGGGCGCACCTCATCCGAGGGCAGGCTTACGGCAGGCGTTGGCGTGCCGTAGATGAGCCTCAGGCGGGCTCGGTTGCGGAAGATCCAGGAGTGCACATACATGGGTTCGACCAGCGGGACCGCCGGCGTTGAGTCTTGCTCGGGAATTCCGTCTCAGGGGCTGACGGCGGGGCAACTCTGGGCTGAAATACATTCGGAATCCGCCGTAACCCTGCCATGACCCGCTTCACCCATCCCCATGCCGCCCCAGCCTCCGACGGGCCGCTTGATCTTGACGTCCTGGTCGTAGGGGGCGGGCACGCCGGGATTGAGGCGGCCTTGGCGGCGGCGCGCCTGGGTGTGCGCGTGGGCCTGCTGACTCTCGATCTGGAGCGCGTGGGAGAGATGAGCTGTAATCCGGCCATCGGCGGCTTGGGCAAAGGGCAGATCGTGCGCGAGATCGATGCCTTGGGGGGCGCCATGGGGAAGGTGGCTGACGCCACCGGTATCCAGTTCCGCATCCTCAACACGGGCAAGGGCGCGGCCGTCCAGGCCCCCCGATGCCAGTCCGACCGCCACCGCTACCGGGAGGAAGCCACGGCTGTTGTAAGGGCTCAGTCCGGTCTGGAGTTGATCGCTGGCGGGGCTCAGAGCTTGCTACTCAATCGCGCGGCGGATGGCCGCGAGTGGGTCGTGGGTGTGCGTACCGAGGCGGGGGAGGACATTCGCGCCGGGGCGACGATCTTGACGACGGGGACGTTTATGGGCGCGGTGATGCACACGGGCGAACAGACCGAGGCTGGCGGCCGGGTGGGGGAGCGCAGCGTCGAGGGATTGACCCAGTCGCTTATTTCCCTAGGCCTGGCCCTGGGCCGCCTCAAGACCGGAACACCTCCGCGCTTGGACGGTGCCACCCTCAATCTGGAGCGGATGGAGGAGCAGTTGGGTGATGCGAACCCTCAGCCCTTCTCCTTCACGGCCTCCGATGGCGGCTTTCCGCTACTTCAGCAGGTGCCCTGTCACATCACCTACACCTCCGAGGCCACCCACCGGATTATCGCGGACAACATCCATCGGGCACCCATGTATGCCGGGCGGATCAAAGGCGTGGGACCCCGCTACTGTCCTTCAGTCGAGGACAAGATCATGCGCTTCCCCGACCGCGATCGGCATCAGATCTTCGTCGAACCGGAGGGCCTCGAGACAAACGTGGCTTACATCAATGGCGTCTCCACCTCCCTGCCGTCCGACGTGCAAGAGGCCTTCGTGCGCACCATCCCGGGTCTTGAGGACGCACAATTCGAGCGCTTTGGCTACGCCGTCGAGTACGACTTCATCCAGCCCCGTCAGCTCAGCCACACACTCGCGGTGCAGGATGTTCCTGGCCTGTTCCTGGCCGGACAGGTGAATGGGACCTCGGGCTACGAGGAGGCCGCTGGTCAGGGACTGTGGGCTGGAACCAACGCCGCCTTGTGGTTACAGGGTCGCGAACCTTTCGTGTTGGGGCGCCACGAGGCTTACCTCGGAGTGATGGTGGACGATCTGATCCTCACCAATCCCAGCGAGCCTTACCGCATGTTCTCCAGTCGAGCCGAGTACCGGCTCCTGCTACGTAGCGACAATGCCGACCGACGTCTGACACCAAGGGCTGCAGAAATTGGACTGGTCGAGGCCGAGCGTGGTCAGCGAGTTGAAGCGAAAGCGGAGCGCGTACGCCAGACCCTGGCCCTCCTGGGCAGCGAGCGGCAGGCTGGCCACACTTTGGCTGAGATCCTGCGCCGTCCCGAGACGACCCTCGAATCTCTGCTGTCGGCTCATCCGGACCTTGCCGGCCTGGAACCCGATCTGGCTCGGACTATCGAGGTGGAGGTCAAGTACTCCGGGTATATCCAGCGCCAGGAGGACAACGTGCGGCGGGCGGCCCGACAGGAAAATCTGGCCATTCCTGCCGACCTTGACTACTCCCAGTTGAGTGGGTTCGGGGGGGAGGCTCGTGAGAGACTGTCTCAGATCAGGCCTGCAACCCTTGGAGCCGCAGGGAGGATCGAGGGGGTCCGGCCTCCGGATGTCGCGCTCCTGGGGGTGCATGTGGAGCGGCACCGGCGGCAGCGATCCCGGCTCAGGAATGACAAAAACGAGCCGGAAATTGACAGAAAGGCCGCTCCAGGGGTAATGCCCCGCGACGGGCACGGGTCTTGACGGGAGATTCTCCGACCCGGTGGCGACGTAAGCGATCCATGCGGTTGTAATGGATGTATAGTATAGGAACACTTAATATAGCTGAACGGCGACAGCCCACATGTCATCTAGGGCGATCTAGGCGGCGTCAAGGCCCGAGCGGCGCACCAATCCTCCTACCTTTATGTAGACTCTCACCTGCACGGGAGGTTTGAAGCTTCGGTCACCGTCCCTTTCGGCCGATAGAGAAGATGCCCCCCGGCACCCCAAATAGACTGCGTCTGCATTCGATCCCCATCACTTGAGCACCCACCCGTGAAAGTTCTCTACATCCAACGGACCCTGCCCCAGGAACCGATCGGGCCCATGTACCTGAGTCGCGCCGTCAAGGACGCGGGACATGAGATGGAGGCTCTGTTCGTGCCGGACCCTCAGTGGCTCAAGAGAATCGCGGAGTACGAGCCTGACGTGATCGCCTGGTCGGTGATGACAGGCAGCCACGTGCCGATCTACGACCTGAACAAGCTACTCAAGACCAAGTTCGATTTCCTCTCGATCATGGGTGGGCCGCACGTGACCTTCGTTCCCGATTGTGTCACCGATCCTAACATCGACGCGCTTTGCATCGGCGAAGGCGAGGGCGCGCTCGTTGAATTGCTTGACGCCCTAAGAGACGGACGCGACTGGCGGGAAGTGCCGAACATCGCTTATTGCGACGACGGTGAGACCGTCGTCAAGAATCCCCTGCGCCCACTGGTCAAGGATTTGGATTCCCTGGGTATTCCCGACCGCTCGCTGATCTACGACGCCCAGTCGATCTATCGCGACAGCGGTCGGAAGGTGATCGTCACTCAGCGCGGTTGCCCGATGCTCTGCTCCTTCTGTTTCCACCACGCGTGGAAGAAGAAGGTGTATGGAGCGCGCAACAACGAATACGTCCGCAAGCGTTCGGTGGATCATGTTATCGCGGAGGCTAATTCCATCCGCGAGCAGTATCCGCTGGATTTCGTCCACTTCCTGGACGACATTTTTAACATCGACAGCAAGTGGCTGACGGAGTTCTGTGAGAGGTGGCCCAAAGAAGTGGGTTTGCCCTTCGATGTGATCCTAATGGCCAATATGACCAAGGAAGTCCACATTGAGCAACTCAAGGCGGCGGGCTGTATCTACGCCCGGATCGCCTTTGAGGCGGCCAACGACTACATCCGTAATACGATCTACCGGAAGAACACGGGCCGCCAGCAGTTGGTGGACTCGGCAGGCTGGATTAAGAAGCACGGCATTCGCTTGGGTTCACTCAACATGCTTGGAGCACCCGGCGGAACTCTCGAGGATGATTTCGAGACGATCCGCCTGAACATTGAGTGCGAAGTGGATCACCCTCTCTGTTCAATCGTCCAGCCCTACCCCGAGTTTGAGTTGAACGAGATTACGGAGGGCCTCGGGATCGCGGTCGCGGACTACGAAGACTTCCCGGCGAACTTCAACCGCGAGGCCACGATCTTCGTGGACGATAAGCAGGCCATTGAGAATTTGCACAAGTGGTTCCCCATTCTGGTGCGCTTCCCCTGGCTGATGCCCGTAGCGAAGAAGACCTTGCGCTTCCGCGGTTTCCGCTACCCGTTGCTGTGGAGCTACATGCTCTTCTCGGAGTGGCTCGTCACTGAGCAGAACCGCCTTTACAACCGGGCGCGTGGTAAGCGTGGTATGGCCCAGTGGACCTGGGTGGATTTCTCTGTGCGCGTGGTCAAGAAGGGCGTCGTGCGCGTGGCGGGTATGGTGGGCGCCAAGGTGGTGCACCGCATGGCGACGCGTCTGCAGATGGGGGACGAGCGTGTCGTCGCCCACATGGACTGAGCACTCGCTAGTCTCCAAATCAGGGGCCTGGGCCTCCCGGCCCCCCTTGGGCCGCCCTTGGGCGTCCCGTCGCGCTCTACGTGGGCTAGGAATGGGGTCTTGGCCGAGGCCGCAGGGCTATCTTGAATCTTGCCTCTAGGGCTGGGCGTTGATTTCCCCGATGCGGGTGCGGAACTGGAGGAAGTGGAGGAACTGGAGCAAATGTTGGGCTGAGGGCCTTGCTTCCAACACTTGGAGCGGGAAAAATCACCGCTCTCAGCCAGTTCCAACCCCTACGAGTCCGACACGGATCCCTTCGCAATGCGTACGCCGTCCTTAGCCCAAACTCTCATCCTCTCCAGTCTTGTCCTGACCGCCTGCGGCGGAGGGGGCGAAAGCTCTGCCCCGCCTCCCGGAGGCGGCCCCGGTGCCGGCCCCGGGGGCCCGAGTACTGAGGCGCCCGCCAATGGTGGCTCCGGTGCCTCCAGCCCAGCTGCGGGTCCCAAGGCCTGGAGCGACAGTGCGGGTACCGCGACCCTGAGCGGCAGCGCTAGCCTAGCGGGCGACGTCCCGGCACCCATTCAAGTCGCCATGGACAGCGATCCGAAGTGCGTTGAGATGAACAGCGGCGGTGCAACCGATGGCAGCGTGCTTGTGGACGCCAGTGGCGGATTGCAGAACGTCTTCGTGTACGTTTCCAAGGGCACGGACGCTTGGACCTTCACGGTGCCTGAGGAGCCCGTCATTCTCGACCAAACGGGTTGTAATTACACCCCGCGAGTCGTGGGCATGATGACCGGTCAGGCTCTGCGCGTGCAGAACAGCGACCCCACGGTTCATAACGTGCACACCTATCCGAAGAAGAACCGCGCTTCAAACGTCAGTCAACCGGCTGGCTCCAAGCCCCTGGAGATCGAGATGAAGCGTAGCGAGGTCCTCGTCGCCGTGAAGTGTGACATGCACTCTTGGATGCAGGCACGCGTAGGCATCGTGGATAACCCCTTCTTTGCGGTGACTGCTGCGGACGGTTCGTTCACCCTGCCCAAGCTCGCTGCGGGTGAGTACACAGTCTCCGCTGTGCATGAAGTTTTTGGAAAGGCAAGCAAGCAGACCATCACCATTGGTGATGGCGAGGCCCAGTCCATTTCCTTCGAATTCAGCAAGTAGCACGTTCCGCGTCCCGCCGGACGCAGTCTGCACACATCTCCTCAACCCACGTCTCGACAGAAGTCTAAGACCGAGTCAAAAAGGTGATTATGAGAGGTATTTCTTGGCAAGGTCTGGCTGTGTCGTTGGGGGCCCTCGGGCTCTTGACCTCACTGCAAACGAGTGATGACGAAAACCCCCACGCGCGAGCTCCTCGTGGCGTTTCCCTGGTCGTCACCGCAGGATCCTGGCTGCGCGCGCCTAGCGCGGATTGGTTCGCTAAGCAGGCCAAATCCGAACCAAGCCGCTTCACTCACGACGCCACTGCCGCAGGTGGCGTTGGTGGTTGGGTGGATAGCCGTGGCGAGTACAGCCTGAGCGAAGTTGAGGGCGAGTGGGCCTATTGGCAGTGGGTCTCTCCGGAGAGGCTCACCGCTGGGCGCCGGGACTTTGTGCAGTTCTGTTCTAGTTGCCACGGGTTGGATGGAGACGGCTATGGCCGCTCCGCGCAGCACCTGCGCCCCACCCCGCGCAGCTTCCAACAGAACAAGTTCAAGTTCACCAAGGTGATCGCGGACCTACCCAGCGACGAGGCCCTGATGACCTTGATCAAGAGGGGTCTAGCCGGAACGCCCATGCTGCCTTGGGACCTGTCCGATGTGCAATTGCTCGACATCATCCAGTACATCAAGTCCCTGTCTCCTGAAGAGTCAGGTTGGCGCGACGTGTACTCCCAGGTGGGGGATCCGGTTGAGGTCGGTGAGGATCCCTGGGCGGACATCAAGGAGCGTGCGATTGCACGTGGCCGTGAGGTCTACCACGGTGCGGCCAGCTGTCACCTGTGCCACCCGGGCTACGTGACCAACGAACAGTTGCGCGTCCTCCGCAAGGATCCTGAGGGCACGGTCTATCGCGAAGACCTGACCTACCCGGCCCTGAAAGATTCGGAGTACGAGGTCCTGGGGCGCGCCACCAAGGTCATGCCACCTGATTTCACCTGGCACCAGTTGCGGGCCGGAATCACTACCGCGGATCTGTTCCAGACCATCGCGTCTGGGATCAAGGGTACGGCTATGCCGCAGTGGAAGGGGGCGATCCCCGACGAGGACCTCTGGGCCCTGGCTCACTACGTTGAGGACCTGATCGTGTCGTACAAGGACCAACCCGCCGTACGCGGGGCCTTCATGAAGGGCCTCAGGGCCAGCGGAGACAACTGATGAGCATGCTGAAAGCCATTCTTCCCTCGCTCGCGTTCCTGCGCAGTCGTTGGCTCGGGTGCCCCCTGGCACTGATGCTGACGTCCACCTGGGCTCTGGCCCAGGATAAGCGTTGGGGGCCCGGTGAAGCCGCTTCAGACTACGGCTACCGCTTCCACGACCTGTTCTGGTTGATCACGATCCTTGTCTCAGTGGCCTTTGCGCTGGTCGTCCTACTGCTGGCCATCCCGGTCTTGCGCGATAGAGAGCGACCGGGCCACCGCGCCTCCTTCGACCACGGCAAGAGCCTGCATGACAAGCGCTTGACCGCCGTCATCTCGATCGTGACCTTCATCATTCTCGATGCCTGGGTGCTTGTGATCGCCATGCAGGACCTGCGCGAGGCCTACTGGGCCATCCCCGATGCCGAGGACCCGCAAACCTATCGGGTGGAGGTGCTTGCCCAGCAATGGGCCTGGAACTTCCGTGCCCCCGGGGTGGACGGAGAGTTCGGTACGGCGGATGACATCATCACTATCAACGAACTCGTTGTGCCGAAGGATCGCCCGGTCAGCTTTAACATGACCTCCAAGGACGTGATCCACGCACTCTTCCTGCCCGAGATGCGCATGAAGAGGGACGTCAACCCGGGCTCGATCAACAAGACGTGGTTTAGGCCCATCACCGCGGGTGATTTCACAATCTTGTGTGCCGAGCTTTGCGGCTTTGCGCACTACCAGATGTCCGGAAAGCTTCGAGTGCTAGAGCAAGGACTGTTCAACGAGTGGGAAGCGGAGGCCAGCAAGTTGGCAAGTACGGCTTTCGACGCAGACGATACCGAGGCCCAATGGGCCTGGGACTGGGAAGAGTAATCCAACATGACTTCTGATCACATCCATCCGGAGCCCACAACGTTCCTCAAGAAGCACGTCTTCTCCGTCGACCACAAGGTCATAGCCAAGCAGTTCCTTTGGTTCGGACTGGTTTGGCTGGGCATTGGCGGGATCATGGCGATGATGCTTCGCTGGCAGCTGGCTAACCCCGGCGTGCCTGTGCCGCTCTTTGGGAAGCTGCTCTTCCCGCGCACCAGCGGCGTTATCGATCCGGCCTCGTACAACACCCTGTTTACGATGCACGGCACGATCATGATCTTCCTGGGGCTGACCCCGGCCATGATTGGTGCCCTGGGCAACTGGAGCATTCCGCTCATGATCGGTGCCCGGGATATGATTTTCCCGACCCTGAACATGCTGTCCTTTTGGACCATGGTCATGGGGGGGGCGGTCGGCTTCTATTCCCTCTTCGTGCCCTTGGGGGCCACGGAGGCTGGATGGACCGGCTATCCGACTCTGTCGACAACGGTGGGTGCCGTGGGCCAGGGCGAGACCCTGTGGGCCATCGCCGTCTTCCTGATCGGTGCCAGTTCGATCATGGGGGGCATCAATTACATCACCACGGTCATCCGGCTGCGCTGTCCAGGCATGCACTGGATGCGCTTGCCGCTGACGGTATGGGGCTTGTTCCTCACCTCGATCCTGAACGTGCTCTTCATCCCCGTCATTGGCTCGGCCATGATCATCCTGGTCCTCGACCGGGTATTCGGCACGACCTTCTACGTGCCGGCATCGATCATGAGCGGCGGCACCGGTGGGGACCCGATCCTTTACCAGCACCTGTTTTGGATCTTCGGTCACCCCGAGGTCTACATCCTGATCCTCCCCGCTTGGGGAGTGGTCTGCGACCTGCTCTCGTTCTTCGCCCGCAAGCCGGCCTTCGGGTACCGCGCTTCCGTGGGAGCCATGGTGGCGGTCACGGTGCTTTCGGCTGTGGTCTATGGGCACCACATGTTCACCACGGGGTTGAGCGCCATGCTCGGTGAGAGCTTCATGTTGCTCACCATGATCATCTCGGTGCCTGCAGAGGTTCTGTTCTTCAACTGGCTACACACCCTGTGGAAGGGCAACCTGCGTCTTACGACGCCCATGCTGTTCGCTATGTCCGTGATCTTCGTCTTCGGCCTAGGTGGCCTGACGGGTATCTACCTCGCCACGATCGGCACGGACATTTTCCTGCACGACACCTACTTCGTCGTGGGCCACTTCCACTTGACCATGGCGGCCTCCGCGCTCTTCGGAACCTTTGCCGCGGTGTATTTCTGGTTCCCGAAGATGTTTGGCCGCATGATGAGCGAGCGCCTGGGGAAACTGCACTTTTGGCTGTCCTTCGTGCCCCTGGTCATCGTCTTCTGCATCATGTTCATCAGTGGCTACGCGGGCATGCCCCGGCGCTACTATGACCATACGAGTACGGAGTACCTGCGGCCGCTGCAGCACCTGAACGTGGCCACCTCGGTGGCGGCCTTCCTTCTCGGTGCCGCTCAGTTGATCTTTGTCTACAACTTCATCAAGAGTCGATGGTGGGGCGAACCCGCTCCCCAGAACCCTTGGGAGGTCGGGACTTTGGACTGGACCACCGAGACGCCGGTGCCTCACTACAACTTCAAGACCATCCCCGTTGTGCAGTGTGGGCCGCACGAATTCAGCAACCCCGTGCTGGGCCCCGATACGGACTGGATCTATCAGACGGAGAAGCTGCCTGGCTAGGTGCCATTCGGCGCCTCACGGCCTAAGCGACTATGAATACGACAGGCATCATCGAACTTCACGGGGAGCAACCCGTGGACCAAGCCCCCTTGGAAACGGGGCGGGACAGGGTCAACGCGACCCTGGGGATGATCCTTTTTATTGGTTCTTGGACCATGGCCTTCGGCACCCTGTTTCTTTCCTTCTTGGTGCTGCGTGACAAGATCGCCGTCTGGCCTCCGGCCGGGATCGCGTTGCCGTCAGCTCCCATAGCCGGAATTGCCACGCTCGTGCTTGCAGCTAGCAGTGTGTTCGTGGAGCGTGCTTCTCGCAGCTTGGCTGTAGCCCCTGGTGCGGGTTCGGACCGAAGGGCCTCCTTCAACTCCTTGTGGATTACGGGCATGCTCCTTGGCTTGGGCTTTGCTCTGCTTCAGGCTTGGCTCTGGTACGACCTAATCCTCGCCGGTCGCACACAGACTTCGGGCCTCTATGAGTCCCTTTTCTTTGGCCTGACCTGGGTGCATGCGGCCCATGTTCTGGTCGGTCTGTTTCTGCTGAGCTGGGGGCTGATTGGCTCTAGGCTCAGGCGTTACGGGCCAGAGCGCCGTTCATTTATTTCCAATGCAGCCCTGTTCTGGCACTTTGTCGGGATCGTCTGGCTGTTCCTGTTCCTGGGTTTCTTTGTCTTCTAGGGGATTACCTCGATGGATTCTGGACACGTTGCCGCGGCGGATCACGCCGCCCCGCAGACCTCGGTTCCCGAGGACCCCCACTTCGGCAAAGCCTCCGGTGGCAAAGTCGGGATGTGGATTTTTATCGCTCAGGACGGGATGTCCTTCGGCGGCTTGCTCTTTGCCTACGGCATCCTGCGAGCCACCGCGACCGAGTGGCCTGTGCCCTCGGACATTCTCGGCATCGCGCTGACCGCGATAGCGACCTTCATTCTGATCTGCTCATCGCTCTCCATGGTTTTCGCCGTGGAGGCCGCCGAGAAGCGCGATCAGGTGGGCCTTGTACGCTGGCTGATGGTGACCATCGCCGGTGGACTGCTGTTCCTGGGGGTCCAGGTCTGGGAGTACATGCACTTAGTGCATGCCGGCATCGGGTTTGCCGAATGCACCTGGGAAGGTGAGACGGTGAATTCCCTGTTCGGATCCACCTTCTATGCGGTCACGGGCTTTCACGGTATGCACGTGACAGCAGGTGTTATCTACCTCATGTGTATCCTGCGTGGTGCTATGAAGGGCAAGTACACCCAGGGTGGGACCAGCTCCAGTCCGGTGGAATTGGTGGGACTGTTCTGGCACTTCGTGGACCTGGTCTGGATCCTGGTCTTCACCTTCATCTACCTCCTCTAGGCCGTTCTTTCTCGAGTACCGAACGATGACTGACCAAACGACGACAACTGACGAGAGCGCTGCCGATGCTGGGCACGGCGGGCATGCGGAAGGCGAGCAGAGCATGCGCGGCCTCTACATCACCATTTTCTTGACCCTGGGGCTCCTGACCGTTTTTGAGGTCTACATTCCCGAGGTGTACTCCGCTGCCTGGAGCGGGACAACCAAGATGCTTCTCTTGACCTTCCTGGCCTTCGCCAAGGCTGGCTTAGTCGCTACCTATTTCATGCACTTGAAGTGGGAGAAACCCTGGCTGCGATGGATCGCCCTGATGCCGATCTACATGGGCGTGGCCCTGATCCTGATCATGCTGGAGACCATGTACCGCTGATGGATCGTCTGGTCATAGTTTTGCGGTCTTGCCTTTCTCCCCAGGGAGCATCGCCTGTCCGTGCCGGCGTACGTCTCGGCTTGGCGCTGACTCTTTTGGTTGGCTTGAGCTCACCAGCATCTGCCTGCCCCGCTTGTTCCCTGGGGCAAGCTCTCTCCACCCTGGTCTACGTGGCGGCTTTCATGACCATTCCGTATGTGATCGTCACGGGTGTTTGTATGTGGATGCGCCGGGTTGTGCGCACTGAGGAAGGCGGCGACTCTTCGCCGCCCCTCTAGGTAAGGAGCGCACCGTGAGGAATGGGGACGCCACAAACTCGGCCTCGCCTGAGCCGCCGCTAGCCCTGCTGACGCGGCCTTGGTTCTGGTGCCTGTTCATCGGGGCGCTCTGGGGCGTGCCGCTCTTACGGGCCCTGTCGGCGGACTTGCCCGACCCTGTACCTGGTTATGAGGGCCCTTCCGTGACGGGGGAGTTTGTGGACGAATTCGGGCAAAGCGTGTCCTTTACTGGCCTTCACGGCCACCTGGTCATTGTGGGGGAGTTGCCCATGGCCGAGGAGCAATCGCGCGACAGCGCCTTCCAGGAGCTCCGAATATTGCGCAAGCGAGTGCGTGGTCTGTCGCCGGTAGTGACCTTCGCCGTGCTCGTACAGACTTTGGAGAGCGAGGCGCTCAGCGTCTACCTGGACGAGAAGCGCGCCCGTAAACCTTCCAACGTGTTCCTGCTCGATGGGGACGGGGCGGGCTTTGAAGCCATGGTCGATCGAGGTGGGGATCCCGAGGCCCGCTTCTTCCTGCTGGATCGCCACGGGCGCATGCGCGGGGCCTACAGGGTGGATACTCCGGGTATGGACCGGTTAGCTGTCGATGCGGGAATACTGGCCAACTGGCTGGGCTCAGATCCCCCTCCCGGTGAGCCCATCCGTCGCTGAAGCCGCAGGGGGCTTCGCTTCTACCAGGTGTCCGTCACATCGGTGGCGACCATCTGATACACGCTGGCAACCATGGCGTCCGCAGGTCGATCGAGGCCCACTCTCATCTTTCCGATGACGCGGACCGGCCGGTATGCGTAGAACCCCGCGGACTCACCCAGTGGCGTGATCACGTCGATCCACTCATCGGGCCGCGGCATGCCGCCAAAGCAGCACTGGGCGAAGTCCCGCACCAGCATGAAGCTCGTGATGCGGTCTTCTCCCGGGACCCAGTCGAGCGGAATCATGTAACCCACGATGGCGACTCGCTTGCCGTCCAGGGATTGCGCGCTCTCAGGAAATACGAAGTCGGTATTCGCCTCCGCGCCTTCTTCCCCGATGGGATTGAAAATCAGGTCGAGCAGTCCATCCACATCAGCGTCGAGTAGGGACAGACTCTGGAAGGAGATGGCCTGCACGCCATCGGGCAACCCCTTCTCCGTGGCAGCCGGCGCCTCTGGTTCGACGGCCGGGATCTCGGGGAGTTTGAGTGTGCTGGGGGGGAGCGCCGTGAGTCCACCATCAAGGGCTGCGCCTCGCTTTAGCGTTCCGGTCGCGGCCTCTGGTCCCTGCTCCGTTGGTTCGGGCGCATCCGTGCAGCCGCTCATCGTGAGCCAGGCTAGGAGTGCCACGTGTGTGCGCATTCTTCCCATGTCCACCAACTCTACGAAGGGCACAACTCCTGCGCGAACTTCCAGGCGTAGATTGTCCGACTCACCCTCGCCGAGGGCTTGGCTAGGCCTTGGTCGCTGCCCGCTTGGGTCGGATTAGACCGGCCTTGAGCAGGGTGGGGTACGCTCCGTTCTTCATCACCGTGCGCAGAGCGCGAGTGGAGATCTTGACCGTGACGTACTCGCAGAGCTCAGGGACCCAGATGCGCTTCTTCTGCACGTTGACCTTGAACTTGCGCTTGTTCTTGCCGGTGGTGCGCAGACCCACGCCGCCGTCTTTCTTAGGCAGGCCTCGACGGGCAATAGTGCCACCCACTTGGGTGCCGCGGCCGGTGACTTGACAGGTACGGGACATGGGAGAATGAGGCTGGGTTGGGAGGAGGTCGAGAAAGGAAACGCGACCACATCGCTGGGTCAACGGAGGGGCCATCGGGTCCATGCCGGATGGCGGGCGGTGAGAATACGGGAAAAGGCCCCACCACGCGCCCCCCCCGGGTCAGGAAAATTCGCCCCTGGCAGGGGCAGGAGAGGGGGGGAGGTCGCCGAGGGGGCCCGTCAGCGCCGCTCTGTAGCTGCGGGTGCGTACAGGTGGACCTCCACCCGTCCCTTTTGATCAATCCAGCCCCGGTACATGCCGGCCGTGTTGAAGGGAGCGCTCACACGGCCCTGACCGTCTAGGGCTATCACGCCTCCTGTACCGCCCTTTTCGGTGAGCTGAGTGCGCACCACACGCCTGGCGGCCTGCTCGAGGTCCAGTCCACCGAACTCCATCAGGGCAGCCACGTCTCGGGCAATCGTGCCACGCATGAAGAATTCGCCCCACCCGGTGCCCGAGACGGCGCAGGTGTGGTCCGCGGCCCAGGTGCCGGCCCCCAGGATAGGGGAGTCACCGATGCGCCCCCAGAGCTTGCCGACCATGCCGCCCGTGGAGGTTCCCGCTGCCAGATGCCCCTCGCGGTCGAGGGCTACTGCCCCCACGGTCCCGTGTCTTTCGTCGGGCTTGCCCTCCCAGGCTTCGCTCAGGGATCCGGTAGCACTCTTGCGCTCCCGCCACTTCTCCAACTGCTGCAGACGGCGATCGGTTTGAAAGAACTCGTTGGGTACCTGCTCGAGCCCCTGCTCGCGGGCAAAGGTGTCGGCACCCGGTCCAGAAAGGAGCACGTGCGGGCTGTGCTCCATCACGGCTCGTGCCGCCAGGATGGGATTCCGTGTAGTGGTCACACCGGCCACGGCTCCGGCCATCCCCGTGTCGCCCCGCATGACGCTGGCGTCCATCTCGCAGGTTCCCGCAGAGGTCAGAACCGCTCCGTGTCCGGAGTTGAATAAGGGCGATTCCTCCATCACGAGGATGGCGGCCGTAACGGCGTCCAATGCTTCGCTCCCTCCGTCGAGCATGGCGTATCCCGCTCGTAGCGCCTCTTCTAACTTGGCGCGATAGGCGGCCTCATTCTCGGCACTCATGTTCTTGCGCAGAATTGTTCCAGCGCCTCCGTGAATGGCGAGGACTACTGGGGTCGGACGACTAGAGGATGTGGTGTTCTGGCAGGCGGCCATGGGGAGTAGGGCGCAGAGCAGGAAGAGGGCTTGGGAATTCATAGAACGGGGTCGGGGTCCGTTGGGGATCCGCCTCGCCGTGCAAGGAGCGCAATGATGTGACCAAGGAGTAGCAACCCGAGCAGGGCGCCTCCTATCCGGTGTAAGGATGAAAGATGTTCGTGTTGGGTCAGGATCGCGCTGCGTTCGAAACCGCCGAGGGCGTCATAGAGCGCGTTTACCGACCAACCCGCGCACAGACTGAAGACGGCAATGGAGGCGAGGTAGACAGCCACGACGCGCCGGCCCATGAACCCACCGACCACTCCTAGAGTGGCCGCGTTCGTGGCCGGTCCAGCGAGTAGGAAAACGAGGGCCGCTCCGGGATCAAGACCCTTGGCTAAGAGGGCGGCGGCCACGGGTGTGCTGGCCGTCGCGCACACGTACATGGGGATGCCAGCCACCAGCATGGCGAGCATGGCGGGGAGTCCATGGCTCCAGGAACTCAGGAAGAAATCGTTCGGCATCCAGAGGGTGATGGCCGCGGAGAGTGCAAAGCCCACCACGAACCAGGGCGCGAGATCGGACATGAGTTTGCCGTAGGCGAAGGCCCCGGCTTGCCGCAGGCGGCTCGGCTTGGACTCGGCTTCTGTCGCGCAGCA
>JAPKBO010000245.1 GCA_028823395.1 Planctomycetota bacterium
GAGGCCGAAGCCCCGATGCGGGTAGCCCCAGCCTCGATCATGGCCTGGGCGGTTGCATGGTCACCGACGCCACCCGAAGCCTTCACTCCTAGTACCGGGCCCACGGTTTTACGCATGAGAGCCACGTGCTCCACCGTCGCGCCGGCCTTGGAGAAGCCTGTGGAGGTCTTCACGAAATCCGCACCTGCAGCCTTGGCTAGGCGTGAGCCGCGCTCGATCTCTTCGTTCGTCAGAAGACACGTCTCCAAAATCACCTTCAGACGTGTGCCATAACGGTGGCAGGCCTGAGCCACGGCTGCGATATCCCCTTGCACGTAGGAGTCGTCGCCCCCTTTGAGGGCGCCAAGATTGATCACCATGTCAATCTCGCAGGCTCCGTCCTCCACCAGACGCTGGGTCTCGAAGACCTTGGCTTCCGTCACGGTCGCCCCTAGGGGGAAGCCAATCACGGCACACACCAGCACCCCACTACCCGAGAGCACCTCGGCGCAGCGACTGACCCAGCACCCATTGACACACACAGAGGCAAAACCGTGAGTGATGGCCTCGGCGCACAGAGAGTCCACCTCTTCGACCGTGGCGTCGGGCTTGAGAATGGTGTGGTCGAAGTAGCTCGCCAGATTCCCTACCTCCGTGGGGTCGGCTCCACAGCCCCCAACCCTGCAGGCACCTGCAGAGACCATGGGGGTCAAATTCTCGTGGCACAACTGCACGGTCAGGGTCGAGCAGCCCAAACGCTGCGAGGCCTCCTCTGAGGTCAGGCCACTAGCCACAACCTGATGGCCAATTTCGGTCAGGACGTCTTCTAAGCGATCGGGATCAAAGAGGCGGGTCATCTCGAGAGGTGTCCAATTGAAGGGCGCGGGAGGTCCAAAGCTTGGATTTTTTTGACCCGGTTCGCGTGGCGACCGGGGCCTGTGGGCGTCTTGAGAAAGGTCTCAACGATCTCGCGGGCGAGGGCGGAGTCCAGGTGGCCGGCCCCCAAGGTCAGCAGGTTCGCATGGTTGTGTGTCCGTGCGTTGAAAGCGCTGGCTTGACTCCAACAGTTGGCAGCCAGCACGCCGGAAACCTTGCCTGCGGCCATGGCCGAACCAATACCCGCCCCATCGATGACGATTCCAAATTGGGCTCGCCCTTCGCTCACCTCACGTGCCACTGCGGCAGCGAAGTCGGGGTAGTCGCATGGAGCGTCGCTACCAGTTCCCATGTCTCGGGAAGGGAAGCCAAGGTCGGCTAGGAATCCGAGCACCTCACCCTTGAGCGAGAAGCCCCCGTGGTCGGACCCTACGGCCACGGTGCGGACCGACTGGGAAACACGCGCGGAGCCCGAGTTGACAGGTGAGCCAGTTAGGGCGTCATAAGAGGGCTTGGCCGGAATTAACTCGATGTCCCTGCGGAAAGCCTCTTCCCGGGCGAGGGGAGTCACCTGCGCCCCCTCGGGTACGGTCAGCACCTCACCATCCGCCAACCGGCTTAGACAATCAGCCTCCACAAGCGCACGCCTTGCGTTCGCTTGATCGCCCCCCCCGGGCCCTGTTACCGAGCGCACCTGCACGTGAACCCCAGGGGTGGGAGCTAGGGGCGATCCCCCAGCTGCTCGTACACGGCCTGCGGCACGGCGGGCGATGGCGCGGATTCCATCGTGTTCCGTCTCCATGAAGCAGCCGAGTCTAGCAGAGGGTCTAGAAATGGGGCTAGGTGATTAGGGCAAGGGATTGCCCATTGGCAGTCGATTCTGCTTGAGCCCGCTACCTGGGTACCGGAGGATGGCGGTCGGCCCGCTCCACCTTTCCAGCCCGCCACTGTGAGCCCCATGAGAACCCTACTCAGCCAGTTTTGTGAGTCCTTTGACGCGATCGTCCGGCCCCTCCTGGAGCCCCTCGACGGGGCCTCCCAGGCCCTACTTGATGGGTCGCCCGATCTGCCCGGCAGGGAAATACGTGCCGAACTCCTCGAGGTGCGTCACCAGACCGATGTGCTGGTGCAAAAAGTCGCCGAGCAGCAAGCCTATGTGCTGATCTTTGGCCCTCTCAAGAGCGGCAAGTCCACCCTGATGAACGCCTTGGCGAGCACCTACGTAAGCGAGGTCTCGAGCCTGCCGGCCTATCCGTGCATGGTCTACCTGTCCCACGCCGAAGAGCGTCAGTTCGACGTGACTCGCTACAACGGGCAGAAGGAACGATTCACGGACCCCTCCGCGCTCTACATGCACATCGGACGAGCCCACGGAGAGCTCGCCGAGCGCATCCGATCCGCCGAAGAGCAGGGTCAGATCTTTGAGCCCGCGAAGCACTTCCCAGCCGCCATCCGCAAGGTGGACGTTCGCATCCCGGCTGGCGATCTGGACGAATCAGGGGCCGTGCTGGTGGATACACCCGGTCTCTACAGTCGCATGAAGTTCGGCTACGACCAGATGACCCGCGAGTTCCGCGATGCCGCGAGCTGTGCCGTCTTTATCGTCAAGTCCGACAATCTGTTCCTTGAGCAGGTCTTCGAGGAGTTTGAAGAGTTGCTGGGACTCTTCAACCGCATCTTCCTCGTTGTCAACTTGGACACAAGCAAGCGCGACCTCTCGCCCGACGGCACCTTGATTCCTAGCCTTGAACAAGAGGACCCCCTGCGAATCATCGAGGCCTTCGAAAACCTGGCCATGAGCGCGCCTTTGAAGGAGGCCTTGGACGATGGGCGGCTGCAGATCTATCCCGTAGACCTGCTGCAAGCTGCCAGTACGCGACTTCAGGCGGGCAGCGGTTCAGGTTCCGAACGCACCGCACCGCGTGGGGAAGCCAACTTCGATGCCTTCCTCGGCGACCTCACGGGCTACCTGAACAGCACCGACTACCTGGTTGCCTTCTTGGGCGACAGCCTGCGTCGCGCAGAGTCACTCATGAGCGACACCCTGCGACTGCTTGACCACAACTCGGTGACCGAACTGCGGGTCCGTGTCGAGGAACTGGAGAGCGACCGCCAGGACACCCAGCGCAGGCGACACGCGGCCCAGCGCCTGATGGATTACGACTGGCGTGCGGCTTTCTCGGGGCTGGAGAGCAAACTCGCTCCGGCCATTCGGGCACGCACCGAACAGATCTGCGCCGACGCCGAGCGGCGCCTGGATCGAGCTGTGGACTCCTGGTTCTCCAACGACTCGAGCCTGCAGGCCCTGATGGACGAACAGCTCCTGCCCACGCTGCGCTCATTCCAGGTCGAGGTGGGTCTGTTCATACGCAAGGCCCTCGACGAAGAGGTTCTCTCGGGCTCAGCTGGCATCCTTCTGCCCAGCGACGTCTCCGCCGACATGTACGCGACAGAAATCGATCTCTCTTCCATCGGCCAAGAGGCTCTGGGAAGAACCAGTGCGACTATTAAACACCGGGACATTCCAAGTCCTCTGCACAGCTCCATGCTTCCCGTGCGGCGTACGTTCTGGGATTGGTGCTTGTTCCGCAGCCTAGACAAGATCCGCGGTCGCCTGCTTGGAGAGGCCAACCACCCGGCATTGCGCATCCCCGTGGAGGTCAAGGCTCGGCGGCTGGGCAACGAGGCACGTGACGTGATTCGCCGCGAGATCGACACGTTCAAAGCGCGCTTTCTGCCTGAGACGATCTTGGCCATCCATGGCCAGGTCATCGGCCAATACGGCCTAGCTGCTTCCGGCGGGTTGGATGCGGCACTGCGTGACCGGGATGGAATTCTGGATACGCACCTCTACGAGGTCGTCGCCGAGTTGATGGAACACCGCAAAGTTCTGGCACACCTCATGAGTCTCTGGACTCGAACAGAGTCGGCCCGCACAGCACTGCATGGGCTGACTGCGGAGTACGGCAACACCGAGCCCACGCGATTGATCGAGCCAGCTATGGCGTCTAAGCCCATGCGGCCGGCCCCCATCCACTCGGGTCCCCTGGGAACCCAGCCCCTCGCAGATATCAGGTTGACGCCCATCGCCATGAATAGGCCGATGGGACAGGCCGTGAGTTCCGAGGGTCGGGCGGCAAGCGCCCCTCTCTCGAGGGACGAGTTGGATTAGGCCGCCGGACCCTGCAGCCTCCGGGGTCAGCCGCTTCGCAAAGCCGGCCGGATCGAGCCCGTTCTGGATATATGAAGCTCTCCGTGAAGTCGAAGGGAGTCTGGAAGGGGAAGACAGGGGTCCTCCGCATGGCCTTCTCCGGAATCGACGGCAGCATCCGAAGAGTGACTGCAGGCCGAGATCATGAACAACGAGAGACCGACTCCAGACGATAAGCAGGATAGATTCACTGGCTTAGGCGGGAGGGAGGGAGGCGCTCCGTGCCTG
>JAPKBO010000049.1 GCA_028823395.1 Planctomycetota bacterium
CGCACCCATGCATCCTGGCCTACGGACCCATGAGTCGCTTCCGGCTCAGGCTCTTGAGCGCTAGGTAAAGCAAATGACAGGCATGGCAGTAAGACGAATCCGACAAGGGCGAAGGGCGTTTTCATGATGGCTTCAGGGTTAGGGGGATTCGAAGAAGGATAGCAACCCTCCCTGGGAATGGGCCTGAAAGAAGGTGACGGCCCCGGGGGCCACTCACTGAAAGAGTTCCACCTCTGCGAGTCCGATAGTCTTTGAGCCCTTGCCCGGCCAAGTGGAGAGAACCCGGATCTCCAGAGATTTGATCGAAGTCTTCTTGAATGGAATCTCGTGCTTGGCGCGCCCCTCGTCAGGGAGAGTGACGCGCACCGTACGCCCCTTACCCAAGGAGAGCTCCACCTCCTTGGGACGAGCCAGGAAATCGTGTGCCTCACCCACCTGCCAGGCCGCTGCCAACTTCAAGCTGGAGGCACGTACGGCGCGTTCAAAATCGATACGAACCCATGGAGTGGAATCGTCCTCGGCGGCCCGCCACTGACAGGAGTGGAGTCCATCGGCCACCGCGCTCGGGAGCGTCCAGCGACTGGTGGATGAAGCTGTAATCGTCGCGGCATGGATGGGCAGCACGCTCTTGCCGAGGTCGAAGAGGACCTTCTCGTCACTGCTCGTGAAAACCTCGTCCACAATCAAAGCGATCTCGTCACTGCTCAACTCACCTGCCGGGCGGCGATGTGTATCCAAAAGGCGCATCACGGCCTGTACCTGGTAGGTGGCATTGCCTGGAAATGTGTGCTCTAGGGCGAAGGGATGGCGTGCCACGTCACCTTCTGGCTGCACCCGCGCCACAGCCTCTCCGTTGATGAACCACTCCACACACTCCACGACTCCATCACCGGCCAAGTGCTGAGCTAAGGCATCGCTCGCAGCTTGAACCCACAGCCGCTTAGGGTGGCCGTCAGCCGTAAGGACAACCAATGGTGCATCGCCCGACGCGCGCGGCGCTCGTGATCTGGGCGTCGAGGTGGCGCCATGGCGTGAGCCCTGCCGCAGGAACAGCAGGGCAAAGCAGGTGTTGACCTCCGCCAGGTAGCCAGCAGTCCATCGGCCACTCTCCTCCTGCTTCTTCAGGAGCGCCTCGGATCCTTCGCGATACCACTCGATCCCACCGACCTTCGCGACATCAAGGAAGGAGCCCACGCGCTCCAGAGCGTAGAGCCAGTAGAGTTGCCACTTGCTGCGGTCTTCGTCCGCCTTGCCCAGCATCGTGTTCTCTCCAATCGATGCGTGCTTTGCCAGCCAGGCCAATCCCAAGGTGCGCGCCTCTTCCAAGCGACCGTGTACTTTCCTGCCCTTTCCTTTGGGGGAGATGTGATTCAGACACAGCTGCACACTGGCAACAGAAGCAGCGGTCATGGCCGCAGTCGAATCCCGACGAGACTGATAGGCCCAGCCCCCATCGGAGCGCTGCCGACCCAAAAGCGCCTCGCCAGCATCCGCCCACTGACCCTGCGTGACCTTCCCCTCAAGCCGTGCCGCAGCGTCCAAGGCAAGGAGCGCGTACTGGGTGTTGGAGTTGTCCGAGTAGGCCGGGTCTTCGCCCTTCGAGTTGCTGGGATAGCCCCAGCCCGCGTGCTCCATGTTGTCGAGCAGGTACTCGCGGAGCTCATCAGCTCGCTCTGCCAGCGGGTGCTCCGGTCCCAGAGCCGCCAGCACCATGAGGGAAATGGAAGCGGTGTAGGTGCCACTCGGCTCGCGCGCAAAAACGAATGCCAAGCCCTTACGTACGGCCGGGTGCTCAGCAGGCAGTCCACACTTGAGCAAAGTGAATACGCCCAGCGCCGTCACGCCAGCTGGACGCTTATGGGGAGCATAGGTCCGCCATGACCCATCAATACCCTGGGCCGCCAGCAACCAGTCGACGCCCCGCTCGATAGCGCTGTCCACCGCATCCGACGAATCCACGGAATGCACCGGTACCGGATCAACGCCCCAGCAGATCCCTGCAGAGCTGAGCCCGAGCATCCAACTGATGAGTACGGCGCGCATGACCTCCGCATCCTAATTGACGGCGGACACACCGGCCCTCCCAATCCCCTGCAACACACAGGGCTGAACTGGAGAAACCACCGCTATTAGCCGCCGGATGCCGCGAAGCCCCCCCCGGGGGCCGCTCACATCCCCGCCCGCAGAGATCCAGTCCGCGGGGTCGTCCGGTCTCACGCCTTCGCTCCAAAATCAGGCCGGGATGTCTTGCGCCCTTGGCCTTCCCGAAAAACCTCGCCCTTGAGACCTTTGTTCTTCATTTCAAGGAGCCTTATCGTGGAGCGGACAACATGAAGAAATCCTTATGCGTGTAGTGGTCATCGGTGCAGGAGTCATCGGCTGTTCGATCAGCTGGGAGCTTCGCAAGATCGGAGCGGACGTTGTCGTCGTCGACCGCCATGGCGATGCAGGTCATGGCTCCACTTCAGCATCCTGTGGAATAGTGCGTCGCTTCTACAGCCAGCCCGGAATGGTTCGATTGGCCCATGAGTCGTCACACATCTGGGCCGACTGGGCAAACTGGCTAGGTCCGATCGATGACGATCTGGCGAGATTTGAACGGCCCGGAGTTCTGCTGCTCCCACCAGCCCTCGATGAGTCCGTGCTCGGAATCGTCAAGGACATGCAGAGCTGCGGCGTCCCCGTTCACCTGCTGGATGCGGATGCCGTCAAGCAGCGCTTCCCCTTCCTCGAAGCGTCTAGGTTCACCCCCCCGGTTCCGGTGGACCACCCCGACTTCTTCGCGCCGAGCGAGCGACATATCGAAGGAGCTATATTCGAAGAGGACGGTGGCTACGTAGTCTCACCCGGCCTCGCCACCCATAACCTCCGGCTCGCGGGCGAGCGAGCTGGCGTACGGTACCTACTCAACACTCAGGTGACCGGCGTACGCCATGATGGCGGCGCGCCTTTCGAAGTAGTCATCGATCGCGGAGAGCCCCTCGTCGCCGACGTCGTTGTTAACGCAGCCGGGCCATGGTCGGGAAAGCTCAACCATCTGGCCGATGTCGCCCTACAACTCGAGACCCGGCCCTTGCGTAGAGAGGTACACGCCGTGAGTAACCCTCGCTGTGGAGGCGGGCAGGTTCCCGTAGTCGGAGACCTCGACGGCGGAGTGTATTTTCGCCCGGAATCCCGCGAGCAGCAACTGATCATCGGCTCCACAGACCCCTCTTGCGATGAACTTGAGTGGGTGGACAACCCTGACAGTCTGAATGACGGTGTTACCGACCTGTATTGGCAGCGACAGGTCATGCGAGCCATGAAACGGTTTCCGGAGGTCGGAATGGGCCAATCAAGCGGGTTAGCCCACATGTACGACGTGACAACGTTGGACTGGTATCCGATCATCGACCGCACCGATGTGCCCGGCTGGTATGTGGCGATCGGCACGAGCGGCTCCTCCTTCAAGACGGCACCCATGATCGGGGTGATGCTCGCCAAGATCATCGAATCCTGCGAAAACGGTCGTGACCATGACAAGGATCCCGTAGTCCTGGAATTGCCTCGAACGGGCGAGCAGGTTGATACGAGCTTCCTGTCGCGCCTTCGTAGTGCAAACCCGACAACGGGGACGGTGTTTGGCTAGTTGCTGCTCGGCGCAGACGCCGAGGAACGTGCGCTCTGGCCCAGAAGGGCGTAGTGTAGGTCTCGTGATGATGCTTCGTTTCGGGTACTTGAGTCTTGTTCCGCTCTTGATCGGGCTATCGCTTGACTGGCCTTCTACGGAAGACCCGTTGCTCAAGCTGGATCGGTTCGGCCGGCGCTTCGCAGATCGCACTCGTTCACTGAGCGACGATGACTGGGAAGATGCAGAGCAACTCTTCGTGGACCTGCGCGGAGAGGCCCGGGAGGGGCGCGCAAGGCGCGAAGCTGCGACTCGCGTCCTCTTGGACGTTTATAGCTTCGGCGTGAAAGCCACTCACGGTTCGGCTGCGGATCGGGTAGCTGATGGCTTCCGCATGACTAATCGTGCGTCCAAGGAACTCTCGTTCCTGATGGATGCGCGCCTGAGTGAGTGGATCGCGCGGGAGGTGGTGGTGGTCAGTGCAGGCAATCCGGTGGACAGGAGAGCGGCGGGAGCCCTCGTCCTTCGCCAGCGGCGTGAGCCCTCGGTCCTACCAGCCCTCCTGGTTGCTTCTCGCTCCGGAGAGGACGTGTTGAAAGGGGCAGCCATCGAGGCCCTAGTCGGTTGGCCAGACGATTTGGCCCACCGCCTGCATCTAGGACTGCTGGAAAAGGCCAAGGCGACGACGACGCCCCAGTGGATTGGAGCGTCACGCACCCATTTTCGGCGCCTGAGATTGAAAGAGGGGCAGAGCATCAACTCCGAACTGGAGGCCCTGGTGCGTGAGACCCTGGAAGATGCGGACTGGCGCCGCGCCACGCTCGGGGCAGAAATTTCCTGGGCCCTGCCCGATGGAAAGGCCGTGCCCTTGCTCCTTTCTGCCATGGAGACCTGGACCAAACGGGCGCTGGAGGGACAGCCCATCCGGAGGGTTCTCGGAGACCTCACCCGGGAACTCGAACAGCGATCGGGGTTGAAGCTGGGCCCTCGACCTGACCGATGGCTCGCATGGTGGAGCAATGTGAGGGCGGGTATGACCAGCCCCCTGCCCGAAGAGGCCCCCTCAGACCGGACTAAGGCGGCGTTCTTTGGTCTGCGGCCCAGCTCGGACCGGGTGGCCATCATTCTGGATCGATCAGGCTCCATGTCTGTGCCCTTTGTGCCCAAACTGACTAGCAATACAGGCAAAAGGGGTCGTACCTGGACTCGTCATGATGAAGTTCTCGGCCAGTTGAAGTCCTATCTGTCGGGGCTCAGCCCACAGGGACGCTTCAATTTGGTGGTTTTTGGGGATCAGGCCCGGAGATGGCGCTCAAAGTTACAGCCAGCCTCCGATAGCCAGGCTCGGGCCGGGCAAACCTGGGCACAGCATCAAGGGCCCAAGGGGGGCACCCACCTGCGCCTTGGGATCCAGGCGGCCCTGGGCATGGATAGAAATGGGGACATCGACCTCGACGCGCTGGAAGTGGACACGCTCGTCGTGCTGTGCGATGGCAAGACCGCCAGTGGTGCCGACTGGGTCACGCCCTTTCTACGGCGCTACCGGGCCCAGACCGGGATCGTGGTGCACGGAGTGCAGATCGGGGCGGCTGGAGACGGAACCCTGGAGGCCCTGGCGGAGGGTACCGGGGGCGAATTTGTACGTGTCGAGGACTGAGCGGCAAGAGCCCAGGTATCGGTTCCTGACGATCCTCGCCAAGCAACGCCGCCGACCCATTGCCCCCCCCACAGGGACCGCTAAACTCTTCGCGCTTGATCAACTTCTGCTGGCCGTTCAGGCACGGGCTTCCTACCCAGCCTGAACGTTCCTCGACCCCCGGACCAACCTGTCCTGCGCCCAACCAAGGTGCTGACGGAAAGATCCAACAGGTCGTCCCCGAAGGACTCTTCCCCGTCGGTTCTCATGCTCGAACCCTACCTACCCATTCTCCTCTTGGTCGGCATCACAGGTGCCTTCGGAGTGGTGAACGTGATTGCCTCCGACCTGCTTGGAGGCCATCGCGCAGTGGTGAGCAAGGGAGCCTCATACGAATGTGGCATGGCACCAGAAGGCTCCGCTCGGCTGCGGTTGTCCATCCACTTCTACCTGGTGGCCGTACTGTTCATCCTGTTTGATGTGGAGTCCGTATTCCTCGTCCTCTGGGCCGTGGCCGCAAAGGACTTCACGGCAGCGGGAATGGGCACCCTGGTGTTCGCGGAAATCCTTATCTTCGTGGGCTTACTGCTCGCCGCTCTGATCTACGTCTGGCGCAAAGGAGGCCTCCAATGGGATCGCTGATTGAATCCCAAACGGGTTCGGACGACACGGGCTACTTTGCGACGCGCATGGACAGCATGGTCAACTGGGGCCGCAAGAACAGCCTATGGCCCATGCCACTCGGGCTCTCCTGCTGCGGGATCGAACTCATGGCCATGATCGGACCCAAGTTCGACCTGGCACGCTTCGGCGCCGAGGCCGCGCGCTTCTCCCCGCGCCAGTGCGATCTGATGATCGTGGCCGGCACATTGACCTGGAAGATGGCTGAGGCTGCACGCACGATCTACGACCAGATGCCCGACCCGAAGTGGGTCCTCTCCATGGGCGTGTGTGCTTCCTCGGGAGGCATGTACGACAGCTACTCCGTGGTGCAAGGGGTGGACATGATCCTACCCGTGGACATTTATGTTCCCGGCTGCCCGCCGCGCCCTGATGCCGTCATCGACGCCATCATGAAGCTGCAAAAGAAGATCGAGCGCGAGTCGCCCTCACGCGAGCTCTTCTCTCCCAGCGAGAAGGATGAGAGCGGCACCGGCATCTTTCAGATGGCCCCCAATCAGGCCGTACCTCCCGCTGGCGACGGTGGACGGGAAGAGGGAGCCTGATGAGCACCCTGGAGCGCATGGCCGCCATCCTGCCCGCAGGTACCTTTGTTGAAGCTCACGCGGAGAAGGCCAAGGATGGCACTCTGACTCTTGAACTCGAAGCTGAGGCCCTGACTCAGGCTCTACCGCGCCTAGCAGCTGAAGCCGGGTTCGAGACGATTACCTTTGTCACAGCCATGGACCACATGGATGCCGATGGCGCCGTGAAAGGCCAGCGCTTTGAGGTCTGCTATCAGTTCCTTTCTCTGGCCCACGGGGACCGGGTGCGCCTGCTCCTAGGCGTAGACGAAGAGAACCCTAAGGCACCCACCGCCACGAAGGCCTTCGCCGGAGCAGCGTTCATGGAGCGTGAGTGCTTCGACATGTTCGGAATCGTGTTCGAGGGTCATGACAACCTGCGCAGACTCCTCATGCCCGAGGCCTTCGAATATCACCCCCTGCGCAAGGACTTCCCCCACCGGGGTATCGAGCCGGACAAGCTCTACAACCAGTGGAACCGTGAGCGTGGAGGAGCACCTTCCTAACACGTCATGGGCGAGACCATTACCTTTGACTACATGCCCGCCGGGCCTGAGGACCTCCAGGTCGATCAGGATGACCCGCTGCATGGTGACCTGCTCAAGCTCAACATGGGCCCGCAGCATCCGGCCACCCATGGAGTACTGCGCCTGCAGATGGTGCTCGACGGCGAGCGCATCGTCTCATGCGACCCGGTGGTGGGCTACCTGCACCGCGGCAAGGAGAAGTCCGCCGAGAGTCTGGGCTGGCGCAAGTTCTTCCCGCACACGGACAGGCTCGACTACGTCCAGCCCCTGCTGAACAACATCGCCTACGCCCGCGCCCTTGAGTCCCTGGCCGGCATCGAGGTGCCGCAGCGCGCACAAGAGGTACGGGTGCTTCTGATGGAGGTCTCGCGCATCATGGCGCACCTGATCTACCTGGGCACGACGGCCATCGACCTGGGCGCCGTCGCGCTGTTCTTCATGACGTTCACCGAGCGTGAGAAGACCTACGAGTTGCTCGATGCGTATACCGGCCACCGCATGAACAACACCTACATCCGCATGGGTGGGGTGTATGCCGATATTGACGAAGACACGGCGCGCGCGATCAGGGCCTGGGTCGAGGCCTTCCCGGCCAAGATCGACGAGTTCGAGGCCATGCTCACGGGTAACGCCATCTGGTACGGCCGCAACAAGGACGTGGGCGTTCTCAGTCGGGCCGACTGCCTGGATCTGGGTCTCACAGGACCCAACCTGCGGGGATCCGGTGAAGAGTGGGACCTGCGCAAGACAGAACCCTACAGCGGTTACGAGGACTACGATTTCGAGGTGCCCGTGGGGACGGTGGGCGATTGCTACGACCGCTACCTGGTGCGCATCGAGGAAATGCGCCAATCCGCGCACATCTGCCTGCAGGCTCTCGACAAGCTGGAGGCCTCCAAGGGAAGTGAGTTCCTCCTCAAAGATCGTCGCTACGTACTCCCCCCCCAGTCGAGTGTGCACTCCTCCATGGAGGAGCTGATCCATCAGTTCAAGATCGTGACGGACATGCGTCTGCCACGCGGAACGACTTACAGTTGCGTGGAATCAAGCAAGGGCGAGCTCGGCTTCCTTCTGGCTTCGGATGGCACCGCTTGCCCTTTGCGCTGCCACATACGCGCACCAGGTTTGCTCAACGTGCAGGCCATCCCGCGCGTTGCAGAGGGTCGCCTGTTTTCCGACATGGTGGCCATCATCGGTAGCCTGGACTTCGTAATGGGAGAGGTGGATCGCTAATGGCTCTCACCGATGCACTCAAGGCAGAGTTCGACAACCTCTGCACGAAGTACCCCCATCGCCGTGCCGGGCTTATTCCCGCTCTGCACCGTTGCCAGGAAGAACTGGGTGGGTGGATCTCGCCCGAGATAATCACCGACTGTGCTGAGTACTTCAAGCTGGAGCCCGTCGAGGTCTACTCAGTCGCCTCGTTCTATCCGATGTTCTTCTTGTCTCCAATCGGGCAGCACGTGGTCAGCGTCTGTCGAAACATTTCCTGCGATCTGCGCGGCGCATGTGAGATCACCAGCGCCGCCACGGAACACACGGGCGCGGCTTGCGGCGAGTCCTCCAAAGATGGGCGCTTCTACTTGGAAGAGGTCGAGTGCCAGGGCGCATGCACCAACGCCCCCATGATGGTGGTGGATGGCAAGTACTACGAAGACCTCGAGCCCGCAGACGTTGCACGCATCTTGGGGGAAATCCAGTAATGACTCACGAGACGTACCTCCTCGACCGCTCGAAACTAGCGGACTCGCACACCCTTGAGGTTGCCCGGGCGGATGGTGCCTATGGAGCTCTCCAGAAGGTGTTCGAGAGTTCCATGAGCCCCGAGAGCGTGGTTGGAGAAGTCAAGAAATCGGGCCTGCGTGGTCGTGGAGGCGCCGGATTCCCCACGGGTCTCAAGTGGAGCTTCATGCCCAACCACGAGACCGACAGCCGCACACGCTACATGGCCGTCAACGCAGACGAGTCCGAGCCGGGCACCTGCAAGGACCGGATCCTCATGCGCGAGGATCCCCACTGCCTGATCGAGGGTTGCCTGATCGCCGCTTTCGCCATGCGACTCGACGCGGTCTACATTTACGTGCGCGGCGAGTACCGCCTGCCCTACGATCGGATGCAAGCCGCACTGGACGAAGCACGTGCGGCGGGCATCGTTGGCGACAACATCCTGGGCAGCGGTTATTCCTGCGAAATCCACATGCACAAGGGTGCGGGCGCCTACATCTGCGGCGAGGAAACCGGCCTGATGGAGAGCCTTGAGGGCAAGCGCGGCCACCCACGGCCCAAGCCGCCCTTCCCCGCAGGCTTCGGTCTCTGGGGTCAGCCCACCACCGTCAACAACGTGGAGTCGATCTTCAACGTGCCCTTCATATTGGCGCGCGGTGCGGACTGGTTCCGGACCATGGGTACCGAGACCTCACCCGGAAACTTCCTGTGCGGGATCTCCGGACACGTGGAGCGTCCCGGCGTGTACGAGGTGCCCCTTGGAATATCCGCGCGCACGATCCTCGAAGACCTTGCTGGAGGAATCTGGAAAGGGCGCTCGCTCAAGGCCTGGTTCCCCGGCGGCTCCTCCACAGGCGTACTGCCAGCCGACATGCTCGACACGTCCATGGACCACGACTCGGTCAAAGCCGCGGGCTCTATGTTTGGCACCGGGGCCATGATCATCCTTGACGAAACGGCGTCCGTGGTGCGCTCGGCACTGGTACTGGCCCGCTTCTACGAGCACGAGAGCTGCGGCCAGTGCAGCCAATGCCGCGAAGGTACTGAATGGCAGGAGCAGATCATCAATCGCCTGCTCTCTGGCCAAGGTAAGAGCGGCGACGTGGAGCTCTTAGTGGACCTGTCCAAGGGCATGTTCCCGGGCAAGACCATCTGCGCCCTGAGCGATGCTGCGGCCATCCCCGTCCTCGCGGCCATCAAGTACTTCCGCGAAGAATTTGAGGCGTGCATCTCCAGTCCCGAGGAAATCCTCGCATGACAAAGATCATCGTTAACGGGCGCGAAGTCGAAGCCGATCCGCAGAAGCCCCTTATCGCGGCCTGCCACGAGCACGGCGAGCATGTGCCCCACTACTGCTACCACCCGGGACTGTCGGTGGTCGGTTCATGCCGCATCTGTCAGGTTGAGGTCAAGCAGGGAGAGATGCCCGCGCGCGTTGTGGCCGCCTGTCGTACCCCCGTGGCCGAGGGCATGGTGGTCAACACGGAGTCTCAAGGCGCTCACGATTCCAGGCGCGAGTGCTTGGAATTCCTGCTCAAGAACCACCCCCTCGACTGCCCCATCTGCGACAAGGCTGGCGAATGCACGCTGCAGGACTACTCCTTCCAAGAAGCTCAAGCTGAGGGACGCACAAGTGAGCCCCGGCGCAAGCTGGAGAAGCGCAAGGACCTGGGAGACGTCATCCTCCTCGATCAAGAGCGCTGCATTCTTTGCAGTCGCTGTGTGCGCTTCATGGATGAGGTTCCCAAGTCGCCACAGCTGTGCATCAGTGGACGCGGTTCACACTCCGTGGTGGAGACCTGGCAGGACGCGCCCCTCACGGGTAACTACCAGGGCAACCTGGCAGACGTCTGCCCTGTCGGTGCCCTTACCCTCAAGGACTTCCGCTTCCAGGCGCGGGTCTGGAACCTGACACGAGTGCCAAGCACTTGCTCGGAGTGCAGCCGTGGTTGCTCTATCTCGGTCGAGGTCCTACGCGATGGCGAAGTGAAACGCATGCGCCCGCGTCCCAACGAGGACGTCAACGGCTACTGGATGTGTGATCACGGACGCTTCTCGGAGGGTGAACTCAACCGCAGCGATCGCATGGGACCGGCCGCCATGCGTAATGATGCTGGACAACTGGAAGCGGCGGATCCGCACGATGCATTGCGGGTGGTTCGAAACCTCCTAAGCATCCAGAGCAACGCCCTGTTCCTGGCTTCTCCCTATCTGACCCTGGAAGAAGGCGAGGCCTTCTCGCAGCTGGCTAAGTCCTGCTCAACACAAGCGGCCTTCTTCTCACCCGAACCGAACGAACTGGGTGATGACGTATTGCACACCGGCGACCCCTGCCCCAACCGACGCGGTCTCCAGGAAGCCGGCCTGAAACCCATGGACAGCGAAGAGTGGGCCGCGGCCAGCGCCTCTGCCGACTGCGTCCTTCTTGTCGGTGAACGCCTGCTAGACATGCTCGGCGACGAGGCCTTGGATGCCCTGCCCACCGCTCAACGCCTGGTCGTCATGGAGTGTCGCACCAGCAACCACCCCGCGATCGACATCGCCATGGGGGTTCCCAACCGAGTTGAGCGCAGCGGCACCTGGATCAATGTGGACGGTACCCCGGGCGCGATCCGAGCGGCGCGCTCCGCCCCGCAAGGTGTTCGCACCATTGTCGATTTGCTTGGGAGCCTGACCTCCGCCAGCGGCCAGCCCGAGGAGGCTCTCTCCTCGTGAACCCGTTCTTGATCATCCTTATCAAGACCTCCGTGATCTACGGTGGTTTGATTGGCGCAGCCGCGCTGATGACCTTGGCAGAGCGCAAGTTCTCAGCCTGGATGCAGTTGCGCCACGGTCCCAACCGAGTGGGACCCTGGGGACTCCTCCAGCCATTGGCCGACGGGATCAAGTTCATCTTCAAGGAAGAACTATGCCCCGATGGGGCCAATCCTTGGATCTTCCGCCTAGCCCCGATCCTGTCCGCAGTACCGGCCATGCTGACCGTGGCCGTCATCCCATTCGCCGGGAACGTCACCCTGTTCGGCGTGGACTTCGGCAACCTCTCGATCACGGATCTGGATATCGGCGTACTGTTCCTGGTGGCCATCGGTGGGCTCTCGGTCTACGGCGTCATCCTTGGCGGCTGGGCCAGCAACTCCAAGTACTCCCTGCTCGGTGGCCTGCGCGCCTCGGCCCAGATGATCAGCTATGAGCTGTCGTTGATCCTGATCATCCTGTGCGTGGTCGCCATGACCGGCAGCCTGGACCTGCGCGCCATCACCGAAGCGCAGAACACGGGCAACCCCCTGTCCTGGAACGTCTTCAGCCAACCCCTGGCCTTCCTGATCTTCGTCATCGCGACATTTGCTGAGACCAACCGCCACCCCTTCGACTTCGCCGAGTGCGAGCCCGAGCTGGTCGCAGGCTTCCACACCGAGTACTCCTCCATGAAGTTCGCCCTGTTCTTCTTGGGCGAGTACTGCGCCATGATCGTCATGGCCTGCCTGACTGCGACCCTGTTCCTTGGCGGCTACTCCGTGCCTTTCTGGGAGGATGCGCCCTGGTTTATCCAGCTGGGCACGTTCTTCGCCAAGGCCGGCTTCTTCGCCTTCTTGTTCATCTGGGTACGCTGGACTCTGCCACGCTTCAGGTTCGATCAGCTGATGCACCTGGGTTGGAAGGTCTTCCTACCCCTAGCGCTTGCCAACCTCTTGGTGACCGGAGCGGTCATCTCTCTCGCCTGAGCCGCCCCATGGTCATTGTCAAACGCAAAACCCTGACGCTTGCCGAGCGGCTGTACCTGCCGGAAATCCTGCGGGGCATGTCCATCACCTTCGGCAAGATGTTCAAGCCCAAGATCACACGCCAGTACCCGGAAGAGCCTCTCCCAACCAACGAAGTCACACGCGGGCAGCCGCGGCTACGGGCACTCGTCGACGGCAATCTGGCCTGTGTCTCCTGTGGTTTGTGCGAGGCGGCCTGTCCGGCCTACGCCATCACCATCGACGGCCAAGAGACGGACCGCTTCATCGAGCGCGAGCCGGAGAAGTTCGAGATCGACATGCTGCGCTGCATCCTGTGCGGCTTCTGTGAAGAGGCCTGCCCCAAGGAGGCCATTTTCATGAGCACCGAGTTGGAGCTGGCCGGCTTCACTCGCGCGTCCTTCAAGTACGGCATCGACAAACTGAAACGCAGCACGGAAGAGCTCGCCCCGAGAATGGAGTACATCAAGAGGATCAACCAGCGGTGGTAGACCTCCTCTTCTACGTGGCCGCTCTGGTGGCGGTGCTCACAGCCGTGGGCGTGGTCCTGGCCCGCAATCCCGTCATTAGCGTTGTCTCCTTGCTCACCTGCTTCGGGAGCCTGGCGGTGATCTACCTGCTTGCTGGATTTCAGTTCCTGGCCGCGATCCAGATTCTGGTCTACGGCGGCGCGATCATGGTCCTCTTCCTGTTCGTCGTCATGCTGCTCAACCTCGGGGGCTTGAGCCCGGAAGACGAGGACGGTGACGATCCCCTCTTTCACGATCGTCGGCGCAGTGCAGGAGGCCTGGCCGTGGCCGTTGCACTGGGATCCGCAAGCCTGATCGGCATTCTGCGCGGTGCACGCCACCTAGCCGAACCCGCGAATGGTTACGCGCTGCCCGATGAGGGCTTCGATGCGCTGCCCGCCCTGGCAGAGGCCATGTTCACGCGCTACTCGCTGCCCTTCGAGGCCGCCTCGGTCCTGCTCCTAGCCACCACCGTGGGCGTCATGGTCCTAGCCAAGCGCCAGCGAGCGGTGACGCCTGCAGGGGAGAAACGCCCGTGAGCGTCCCCACCGAACATCTCCTGGCCCTGGCCGCAATCTTGTTTGCCATCGGCGTGGCGGGCTTCTTCACGCGCCGCAACCTGATCGTGGTCCTGATGAGTATCGAGTTGATGCTCAATGCAGCCAACCTGACCCTGGTGGCCGGTGCGAGGCTGCACTCAAGTACGGGCCCGCTGCAGGTTGATGGTCCCATCTTCGTGATCTTCATAATCGCCGTCGCCGCGGTAGAAGCCGCTGTGGGCTTGGCCTTGGTGATTGCCCTCTACCGCCAAAAGCAGACGGTGTCCCTCGACGCCTTCGCAAGGTTGGAGGACTAGGCCATGACCCACGACTGGCTCTGGCTCATCCCCGCCCTGCCCCTGCTGGGCAGCCTGCTGTGCGCCTTGCAGCATGCGCAGGTTCTACGCGGCCGCGCAAAGAATCCCGACCTGCAACCTGGCATCGGCGCGGGCGTCACGGCCATCGCCGCCATGGCCGCGGCGTTCGGACTGTGCCTGCGCGGCTTCGGCGACATAAGTGGCGAGACCGAGCTGCTGCAGAGCTCTAGCTGGGCCTGGATCCCCGGCGGTGGCGGCCTGGACATCCAACTGGCCATGGTCCTTGACCGTCTCTCAGGCGCCATGGCCCTTGTGGTGACGGGCGTGGGCCTATTGATTCACGTGTACGCCGCGGGCTACATGCGGGGGGATGCGGGCTACGCCAAGTTCTTCTCCTTCCTGAACCTGTTCGTGACCATGATGTTGGTGCTGATCCTCAGCGGCAACATGGTCGGTACCTTCGTGGGTTGGGAGGGCGTGGGCCTCTGCTCCTACCTCTTGATCGGCTTCTGGTACGACCGTGATAGCGGCAACCCGGGGCACGCAGCGCAAAAAGCCTTCGTGGTCAACCGCATCGGCGACGCCTGCTTCCTGCTGGGCATGTTCCTGCTGTTCACGACTTTCGGAACTCTGGATTACGCGGAGCTGATCGAGAAGATCCACGCGGCTGCCATGGGTGGAGAAGGCTCGGGCACCCTTGCACTGGCAGCCCTGCTGCTATTTGGCGGCGCCTGTGGCAAGTCGGCCCAGTTCCCTCTCTTCACCTGGCTGCCCGACGCCATGGCCGGCCCCACCCCGGTCTCAGCCCTGATCCACGCGGCCACCATGGTCACCAGCGGCATCTACCTGGTGATCCGCCTAAATCCCCTGTTCGCCGCCAGCGAGATGGTCCTTTTCTTGGTTGCGGCGGTCGGCGCCGCCACGGCCCTGATCGCCGGTTCGTCCGCCCTACGCCAACGCGACCTCAAGGGCATCCTGGCTTACTCCACCGTAAGCCAGCTGGGTTACATGTTCCTGGCACTGGGCTCGGGTGCCTGGGTCGCGGCCCTGTTCCACGTGATCACCCACGCCTTCTTCAAAGCGCTGCTCTTCCTTAGCGCGGGTTCGGTCATCCACGGCATGCACGAGGAAAAAGACGTGCACAAGATGGGCGGCCTGCGCCGTCACATGCCGCGCACCTTCATCACCTTCACCTGCGGAGCCGCCGCCCTCTCGGGTCTGCCCCTGCTGTCAGGCTTTTTCTCCAAGGACGAAATTCTGGCCCACACGTTCGCCGTGGGCGGAGCCTGGTGGTTGCTCTGGGGCGTAGGCGTGGTGACTGCAGGCCTCACGGCTTACTACTCATGGCGCATGGTGGCGCTGGTGTTCTTCGGCGAGGAGCGCTTCGACACCGCGACGGTTCATCCCCATGAATCGCCTGCGATCATGACCGTGCCCCTGATGGTGCTGGCGGGACTTTCCTTGGTGGGCGGCGTGATCGGCCTGCCCGCCGTATTCCACGTCCCACACCTTCTAGGCGAATGGTTGGATCCCGTCGTGCGCACCGGAAATGAGATCCTTGAGCACAGAAGTGGCGGCCACCTGCCGCACCTGTCTCACGCCATGGAGTGGATCCTGCTGGGCCTAGGCTCGGCCATCGCACTCGGCTGCGCCCACCTGGGCTTCCATCGCAACAAGAATGGCCTGGCCGCCGAGGAAGCGTTCGAAGCGGATCACCCCAAGTTGCACAGTGCCCTGAGCGATGCCTGGGGCATTGACCGTGCCTACTACGCGGGTGTCGTCACGCCGGTCAGGATCCTGGCCGCCTTTATCGCGGTGGTCGTCGACGCGCTCTGTATAGACGGCGCCATCAATGCCATGGCGGACACGACCAAGCGTGCAGGTACGCGACTCAAGGTGTTCGCCGACGGACAGGTGGCGAGTTATGGACTCTGGATGGGCGGCGGCGCGGCCGTCATTGCCCTCCTGTGGGCGTTGGGGGGCAACTAGGCATGCATAACCTGACCCTGCTCACCTTCCTACCGGCTCTGGGCGCGCTCATCGTGGCGCTCTTACCCAATCGTGATGAACGCGTCCTCCGCGGAATCACCCTGTTCGTCACCTCAGTGGTTGCGGTGCTGGGCGTGTCACTCTTCTGCGCATTCGACGGAAGCCAGTCCGCCCTACAGTTCACCCAGAGTGTGGATTGGTTCACCTTGGGCAAGACCAACGTGCACTACGAGATGGGCGTGGATGGGATCTCAATCCTGCTCCTCACGCTGACCGCTATTCTGATGCCCTTCGTTGCTCTTTCGAGCCTGGGGCACATTACCGAGCGCACGCGCGAGTTCCTGGTTTGGTTGCTGCTCATGGAGACGGGCATGCTGGGCGTTTTCGCCTCGGCGGACCTGGTGCTCTTCTACTTCTTCTGGGAAGTGAGCCTGGTGCCCCTGTACTTCATCCTGGGGATCTGGGGCGGGGAGCGACGCCTTTACGCCACAGTCAAGTTCTTCCTGTTCACCCTCGCTGGCAGTCTCCTGATGCTCCTGGCCGTAATCGCTCTGGTCAGCCAGGCTGCAGCGGATGGCGTACTCAGCACGAACATCGCCGGACTCACGGACTGGGCCAGCACCACGCCCCTCGAGGCGCAGTTCTGGCTCTTCGCCGGCTTCGCGATCGCTTTTGCAATCAAGGTGCCGCTGTTCCCGTTCCACACATGGCTGGCCGACGCTCACACCCAGGCCCCCACCTCGGGCTCGGTGATCCTTGCGGGCGTGCTCCTCAAGATGGGCACCTACGGCCTCCTGCGATTCGGCATCGGGATGTTTCCGGCCGCGGCGATCAATGCCGCGCCCCTATTCATGATCCTGGGTGCTTTTGGGATCGTTTACGGAGCCCTGCTGGCCATGGCCCAGACCGACATGAAGCGCCTGATCGCCTGCTCCTCAGTCAGCCACCTGGGCTATGTGGTGCTGGGCATGTTCGCACTCACCCATGCCGGTTTGCGCGGGAGCGTCTTACAGATGATCAACCACGGCCTCAGCACGAGCCTGTTGTTCCTTCTGTTCGGGGCCCTGTACGAGCGTCGCCACTCGCGCGCCATCAGTCAATACGGTGGCGTAGCAGCGGTCATGCCCTTGTTCGCCTTCTTCTGGGTGTTTGCCGTCCTCTCCAGCGTGGGCCTCCCCGGCCTGAACGGATTCGTGGGCGAATGGCTGATTCTGATCGGCACCTTCCAGAGAAGTCCCGTCCTTGCCACCTTTGCGGTGACCGGGGTGATCTTCGGCGCGGTGTACCTGCTCTCCGCGACGCGCCGCCTGCTCTTTGGCGAAATCACACACGACGAGACGCGTAGCCTCAAGGACCTGAACACCCGCGAGGTAGCCATCGTCGCCCCCCTGTGTGCTCTGTGCCTTTGGATCGGTGTACAACCCGGCGTCCTGATCGAGAAGACCTCGGGCTCCCTGGACGCTCTCGTTCAACGGGTTGAGGACACGCGCCAGGGAATGGTTGTCGGTAATCTGGTGGATCCGCAGACAGAGGAGGATGTGCGATGAACCCGGACCTGATCGACCAGTACTTCAACGCCGAATGCGCCGCCGCCCTGGCACCCCTGGTGACCCTGGCCGGAGGCTTGCTGCTCCTGATCGTGGCCGAGTGGTTCGAGCCCATAAACCGCCTGCGCCCGCTCTTGTTCGTGGGCTCGATTCTGGGCGCCGCCTGGGCCGAGGTGGCCCTGCTGAACACTCCCGTGCCTGCAGTTCTCGGTGGGACCTACAGTGCCGATAAGGCGAGCGCCATGTGGGGTCTGGTGTTCCTGGCCTCCACCCTCATCGCCTGGGTTCACGCCCGCAGCTACTACCGCAAGAGCCGACCATTCCTCGGTGAGCACGACATGCTCCTGCTCGCCGCACCGATGGGAATGATGATGATGGCTGGCGCGTTAGACCTGACCGTATTCTTCATCGGCTTGGAGCTCCTCTCCATCCCCCTCTACTGCCTGGCGAGCTTCCGGCGCGACCGCAGCGAGTCAGTCGAAGCCGGCCTCAAGTACTTTGTCCTGGGTGCTTTCTCCGTAGGCCTGTTCTTGTACGGGGTAGCGCTGGTCTACGCCGCGACGGGCACCCTCTCACTGACCGCACTAAGCGAGGCGGCAGCCGCGGGCTTCTCGCCCATGGCCCACGTGGGCATGGCGTTCATTCTGGGCAGCCTGCTCTTCAAGCTCTCCATCTGGCCATTCCACCTCTGGGTCCCCGACGTCTACCAGGGCGCCCCCACACCGGTGACGATCTTGATGGCCACCGGCACCAAGGCCGCGGCCCTGGCCTTCACCTTGCGCATTACAGGGCTCTTGCCCGAGTCCTCTGCAGGCCTGATCGCTCTTTTGGCAGTACTCACCATGGCCGCCGGCAACCTCGGCGCGCTGGTGCAATCCAACTTGAAGCGCCTGCTCGCCTACTCAGGCGTGGCACACGCCGGCACCTTGCTGCTACTAGTCGCCGCCCAGCGTGCCAGCGGAGATCTATCCTACGAAGCCACCTCCGCAGCCTTGTTCTACATGGCCGCCTACGTCGCCACCGCCGGCGGAGCCTTCGGTCTCTTGGCCTGGCTTGAAGCAGACGGCGAACACTTCACGCAGATCGAGTCCCTGAAGGGTCTCGGCAGACGCCGTCCAGGTATGGCGGCGGCCATGACCCTGTTCCTTTTGAGCCTGGGTGGCATTCCCGCCACCGGCGGGTTCCTCGCCAAGTGGATGGTCTTCTCCGTCACTCTCGACGCGCACCTCACGGGCTACGCCATCGCCGGCGTTCTGATGAGCATCATCGCACTCGCCTATTACCTGCGGGTGATCGTCGCGATGTACATGGAACCAGCCTCCGATCACGTGGCACCCCCCACAGCCAAGCGCACGGATGCCCTAGTGGCAACTGCAATTTGCGCGGCCGCGGTGCTCCTGATGGGCATCCTGCCGAACGTATTCCTGGGCCTGATCTAAGCCGCCCGGCTCACTCAACCCGGCTCACTCAACCCAGACGCTGCAAGCAGACGCTGGCGAGGTCATCGAGGGCAACTTCATCGCTGGTCTTGGCATCCAGGTCCTTCAGCTGGCAGCAACCCGCCTTCCATTCGTCGGGGCCTACGATGATCGCCAGGCGATGCCCGCGTCGGTCGGCGTACTTGAGCTGAGCACCCAGCTTACGTGGTTCGGGATAGAGCTCGACCCCCACACCGGCGGCGCGCAGGCGGGCCGCCAAGGCCACATAGTCCGAGGCGCGCTCAGCGTCAAAGAAGGCCAGAAAGACTGGGGCTGAAGCGGCTCGCCCTTCGAGCATCCCGAGCTCCTCCATGGCTGCGAGGAGACGGTCCACACCGAGTGAAGCCCCCACACCGGGCAGGGCCTGCTTCGTGTAGAGCGAAGCCAGATCGTCGTAGCGGCCGCCCGAACAGCAGCTGCCAATCCCCTCTAGATCATCTAGGAAGGTCTCGAAGACCGTACCTGTGTAGTAGTCGAGGCCGCGGGCGATGGAGAGGTCGAGGCGCACGCGCCCCTCTGCAACCCCCGCCGCTTGAACACCCTCAAGAACCGCTGTTAGCTCAGCGAGTCCTTGCTGCCCCTGCTTTGAATGACCAACCAGCGGCTCCAGGGCGGTCAGGATCGCGGCGTTGTCACCCGTTATCGCAGCGAGGGCCAGCACCTCGGCCGCCTGGGCTTCACTGCAGCCAGCTGTGGAAACCATCTCAGCCGTGACCTTTTCAGGGCCGATCTTGGCCAGCTTGTCCAAGGCGCGCAAAACGTTTTCGGCCTGATCGGCCAGGTCGAGACACTCAAGCACGCCGCTCAGGACCTTGCGGTTGTTCAGCCGCACGCTGAAGCGCTCGAAACCTAATGCCACGAAGAGATCGTGGATCACTAGCGTGCTTTCAGTATCCGCGACGATGCTTGTTGTCCCGATGGTGTCGAAGTCGCACTGCACAAACTCGCGGTAGCGGCCACGTTGGGTGTTCTCACCGCGCCAGACGGGACCCACGTGGTAGCGCTTGAAAGGCGTCCCCAAAGATCCGATGTGCTGCGCGGCGAACCGTGCAAAGGGAATCGTGAGGTCAAAGCGCAGAGCCACGTCGCGGCCGCCATTGTCCGTAAAGCGGTAGAGCTGCTTGTCCGTCTCGGCCCCACCTTTTCCCAGCAGGATCTCCGTGTACTCCAGGGCCGGCGTGTCGATGGGGCTGAAACCAAAGGACTCGTAAACTCCCTTAGCCGCCGCAACGATTCCCTCACGCGGGATCATCATCTCGGGGGTGAGGTCGCGGAAACCCTTCAGGGTCCGAGGCTGGATCTTGTCGCTACCCATGGTCTGGGGACGATACGGGTTCTGCGAGCCCTACGCCAGCGAAGAGGGGGGAGACCAAGCCAACCCGGCGCTAAGCCTCCCTCGCAATTCCGAAGGGGGCAAACATCAGGTGCCTGTACACTCTAAGCCCTGGGCGGGCCCGGATCGGGGGCGAGTCGCGGTGCAAGAGGTGAAATGATCTATGGACCTTAGGACCCCAAAAAGCGACCGGCGTCACTTCCTGAAGCTCGCCGCGGTGCCGTTCATCGTGCCCTCGACGGTCTTTGGGGCAACCGCACCCAGCAATAGGATCAACGTCGCCATGTTGGGCATGGGCC
>JAPKBO010000050.1 GCA_028823395.1 Planctomycetota bacterium
TTTTCGGGATCGGATTGACCCTGAGCTTCTAGTGCTCGTCGCCTAGTGCTCGGGATCGGGCGCTCCGGCTGTCCCGCCCGGACGCATGGGACTGCCCATCACGGCCTTATCGCCGTGGGTAAGCCGCTCAGCGATTGTCCTATCGAATAAAGGATGGCGAGGCTCCTCGCGAAAGCCGCGATGCACAGAGCCGCACACGTAGCACACAACCTCATCAGGGGCGCTGCGGTAGATCACGAAGTCTAAGAGACCCGCTACCGCCAAGCTGCTGTAGTAGGGAGTGAAGGGCGCCAACACAGCAGCGATAGCCACGATGCTGAAGCCCAGCTTGCGTGGGAAGCGCTTGCGTGTGTAGAGCTCGGGATGACTACAGTGAAGGCAGCCGGTTAGTCCCCCTTCCTCCGTTCGGCAGTCCAGGTCCAGGTGATACTCGCCCTCCCCCACGGGGTGGCGGTACCAGCGGCGCAAAGCGAACGGGCCGTCCGCCTGCAGGAAAATCAACCTCTCGGGGTCGATGGGGTGGGGCAACCCCAGTTCAATCCATCGGATGGGTGTGAGCTGCTGTGTCAAAGGGGAATGCCGTAGGAGTCCTGCAGAGAAATGGAGACAGCCGTCCCGATCAGGACGAGCACCGTTGAAGCGTACAGAATACCGGTTGCGGAGCGGGTGTTCCCATAGCGCAGGGAACCCGCCGTCATCCAGGCGAACAGAAGCGGCAGAGCCAAGCCCGTGGCCACTCGGGTCCCCAGGAAGAACAGCCCCCAGGCACCGAGGAGTGGACGGTTCATCTGTGCAAAAGACTCAGCCGAAAGCACGCAGGAGCACGCCAGCAGCACACTCGATGCAACCATCGCCCAAACCGTGAGTCGGTTGATCCGCACCAGCCATGAGATAGGCAGCTGGGGCACGGTCAGGTACCAGTGCCCCAGTACCATGGCCAGCCCGACGCTACCGGCCACCAGACCGGTTGCCATGGCGGAGAGACTCCCGAGCACGAGAGGTCCTATCCCCTCCACTCCGGGCACTGAGCTCACGACACAGGCCAGAGCGGCACCACAGCACAGCGTGGCCCAGATTGCCGCCAGAGTCCGCAGGCGGCTCCTCACGGGCCCCATGAGCCAGGGACTGCTCAGGGCAGCGGCGAGGGCGCAGACTGTCGCCGGCGCTCCCCAGGGAGCCCCCGCATACATGGGAGGCGCAACCGCGCCCACAAGCAAGGGCAGTAGGGCCGTTGCACCCATCATCAGATGGAAGAATGTGCCCAAGGGCGCCTTCGAGAGAAAGCACAGGCCAAACAGAACGCCAAAGGCGAGCTCCAGGCAGAACTGGGTAGCGAGAGGACTCCAAGCCATGGGGTTCAGGATTCTACCCGGGTGGCCGCGCCGCTACACTCCCCTCATGCAAGCCTTAAGAGTACTAGTGACAGGTGCAAGCCGCGGTATTGGGAGAGCCATCGCCCTGCGCTTTGCCCAAGAAGGGGCGCAGGTGGCCCTCTGCGCCCGCAGCACCGAGGCGCTGGAGGAGGTTGGAAGGGAGGTCGAGAAGGCAGGAGGACGTAGCTACATCCAGACGATGGACGTAACGGACCCCGATTCGGTCGAGCGGGGGGTGGCGGCCACCCTCGACGCATTCGGTGGCGGGCTCGACGTGCTCGTCAACAACGCGGGGATCTTTGACCTGCTGCCATTCGAGGAGAGCACTCCAGCCATGTGGGAGCGGTTCTATCGGGTGAACCTGCACGGCGTCTTCCTGGTCACCCACTGCGCCTTGCCCGGTTTGCGGAGAGGAACAAGAGCCCACATCTTCAACATCGCTTCCGGCGCAGCCCGCACGGGATTTGCAGGGTGCTCGATCTACTGCGCCATGAAGGCCGGCCTGATGGGGTTCTCGAACGGACTTCGAGAGGACCTGCGGTCGGATGGGATCCGAGTGTCGACCGTCTATCCCGGTTCAACGGACACGACGATTTTCGACGGCGTCCCTGGAGATTGGGACCGAGCCAGCATGAACCAACCCGAGGACGTGGCCGAGATCCTTTGGTCAGGGCTCATGGACCCGGGGGAGGCCGCCGACCTGACGGTGCCCCCGCCAGGCCAGTAGCCCTCGGCCAACCCGATTCGAGCAAGGCAGCCGCCCCGCCAGCGACCCTGGCAGAACGGCTGTCCGCTCACCGATCTCAGGGACGCCGCGATCAGGCGATGTTGACTCCGGTCTCCACGCGGCGCAGGCAACGGCTATCTGAATCAAACTGGAAGCCGTGCGCGAACTCCCCATCTGTTCCCGGGATGCGGATCTGACCGGGATCCTCTTCGTCCATGACGCAGCCCAGACGGCTGAGCTCCCTAGCGGACTGTCGGATCTCGCGGCGATGAGTGGCGAGCTTGGCCTTGAGGTTCATGAACTCGTCACATACGGGATTGCTCTCCAGCTTGGTGAGGCGACCCTGAATGATCAGTGCCTCGTGAACTCGCTCACTGATTTCCTGAGTGATCGATCCAAGCAAGGGGATCAACTGTCGGGCTCGGTCTTTGTTATAGGCGCGTTTCATTGGAAGGCTCCTGGGGGTAAGGGGACACTCCTCTAAGCCGGAAAAAGCCGCCGACCGAAGGCCCTTTCCACCCGAAAGCTTCTTTCATCTGCTCCCTGCTCTCCCCCCCGGTATGCTCTGTTCGCCCATGCAACCACCTGGAGCCCCTATGTCAGTCCCCATAGTCGATGTAGTCCACCGGATCGAGTTCTCTGCCGCCCACCAGCTGCTGTCCGTACACCTCACGGACGAAGAGAATCAAGCCACGTATGGTCCATGTACACGCCAACATGGTCACAACTATGTATTGGAGGCGACGGTACGCGGCCCCGTAAGTCCCACGACTGGCATGGTCGTCAATCTCAACACCTTGGCCCAAGCCATGCAGGAAGAGATCTTCGACAAGGTCGACCACCGCTTCTTGAATGAGGACGTACCGGCACTTTCACACTTGGAAACGTTCACAGCCGAGACCTTCGTGATCGCGTTCTGGGACCTGCTAGCCGCGAGAGAGGGAGAATGGCAACCTGCCAAACTGCATGAGCTTCGCCTCCTGGAGAGCAGCCAGAACTGGGTGGTGTACCGGGGACCGCAAGGCTGAGGAGACCTATGGCGCGGGTCTCAACGGCACGCGGCCCCGGATCTACCGGGGCCGCGTGCTGATCGAACTCCAGGGAGGTGAACTCCCCCGCTCTGGTCAGGAATCGCCGCGGCCCGCTCCCGACCGAGCTTTTCCTTTTCCACCAACGCTTCGGACTCCCGCGCTCTTGGGCTTAGTTGTTCTGCCCGCCTCAAGAGTCCCTCGGGTATCGCTGTCGCCCTTCGCGGGAACTTTGCCCACGGCGGGCTTTCGGCCATGAGGGTCGCCCTTGGAGCCACTCAGAGCCTGCTTTGCTCTTTCGTCCAGAGCCATCGATAGAACACGGCCTTCCTCGGATGTTAGGTGGCCCGCTCGCACACAGGCTCCGACCCTAGCCTTGGCACGCGCGAGAGCTTCGCGCAGGGCCTTGGCCTCGGCGGCCCCGCTCCCACTGGAAGCCTTAGCCAGCAGAACGGCGTGGAAATCGCGGGCCTGTTGGGTGGTCAGCCTGCCGGAAGCGGTCAGGCGCTTGACGAAAGCCTGTGCACGCTCCGAGGGGCCCTTACCCACGCCACCCTTGCCAGCTTCTCGCTGATGCTTCTCAAACGCCTCCTCATGCTCACGCTGTGCGCGGGCTTTCTCGATGCGCTCATGCTGGCGACGTGCTGCAGCAGCACGCTCGGCGTCCTGTTGTGCTTTCTGGGATCTGGCCGCGGCAATCCGGGCGGCCTCTTCGTCGACCAATGCTTGACGTGCCGCCTCAGCGCGAGCCGCATCATCGGCCTGTTTTTGAGCACGAGCAGCCGCAATGCGGTCCGCTTCCTCTTTTGCCAACTGATCTCGAGCAGCCGTGGCGCGAGCATCGTTCTCTGCAATTTTCTGGTCTCGTGCGGCCTCAACACGCTTTTGGGTCGCAGCATCACGGACAGCCTGTGCACGCTCCGCATCAGACTTTCCATCGGATGAACCGGTTGGAACAACAGGTTTGATCTTCTCCGGAATGGTTACGACCGGGGTCTGCTTCCCCGTTGCCCGGCGGGCAGCCTGAATCCGGGATACCTCCGCATTGAGCGAGGCTCCAACCGACTTGCCACCTTTGACAAGGAGCTTGCGGTAGAACACCAGGAACTCGTCGCCGGACAGTTTCCGATCACGGTTCGTGTCGCTGTTCACAAAGTCGCGTGTCGGAATCTTGGTCCTGCCCGCCTCCACAGCACTCAGGGCACCGTCCTGGTCCGTGTCGATTTGGGAGAAGAGGTGCCTTGCACGCTCAAGGGTCCCCCCCGGGGAGGGACGCTGAGCCTGGACGGCACTCATCAGTAGGAGAGCACTGGCTCCAAGAAGACTGACACTCGAAATGGATTTCTTGTTCATCGGGATCACCGGGCTTAGGGACAGAGCGGACCCTTGAACAATGCGAGTGCTGTGCCAAGTGAGGCGTTAGGTCCAACATCACCCTAACCCCTTTGGCCGAATAGGTTTAGGTGAATTCCCGCCTCGGGCCCGCAGAAGGCCAGATGTCCCCCCTGTGGGACACCCGGCGCCCAAAGTGTCCCTGTGTCCCACAGGGGAAGCGCACATCTGCGCCGATTTGCCCAGCCCGCTCTGCCACTGATTGCTCCGGCGATGGCCCAAGAGTACAAAACCTCTACGCAATTCCCGGATTTGCTACCAATCCCCAACCTGCGGGCCGCATCCCCAAACTCCCCGACCCACTTTCCTCTCCCATGACCCTGAGCCCCCCACTCGCCACCGGCGAGGTCAAGAAGGTCGCCACTCGTGCAGCCTACGGTGAAGCCCTCTTAGCCCTTGGAGGACTGCGCGACGACGTTGTCGTCTTCGATGCCGACCTTTCTGGATCTACAAAGACCAAGGCGTTTGGTCAGGCGTACCCCGACCGCTTCTTCAACTTCGGTGTAGCTGAAGCCAACATGATGGGCACCGCGGCAGGGTTGGCATCCTTGGGCCAGCAAGTCGTGTTCGCCAGTTCATTCGCAATGTTTGCCACGGGCAAAGCATGGGAGCAACTGCGCCAATGTGTCTGCGTGCCAAACCTGAATGTGAAAGTCTGCGCCACGCATGCAGGTCTCACGGTTGGTGAGGATGGCAAGTCGCACCAGATGCTTGAGGACATCACACTCATGCGCGCTATTCCGAACATGAAGGTCATCGTGCCAGCCGACGCAATCGAAGCTAGGGCAGCCGTCCTGGCAGCGGTCGACATTCCCGGGCCCGTCTACATCCGACTCTCCCGCGCCTCCACCCGGGTGATCCTGGGGGACGACTACCGCTTCGAGCTGGGACGCGGGAACGTACTTCGCGAAGGAACGGACCTCGCCATCTGTGCTTGCGGCGTGGAAGTCGCTGAAGCTCTCGATGCTGCAGAATTACTCTTCGCCAAGGGCATCGATGCACGGGTCATCAACTTGTCCACGATAGATCCTATGGACGAAGAGTTGGTCGCGACGGCTGCTCGTGAGTGCGGGGCCATCCTCACCGTGGAGGAACACCAGATCCGAGGTGGACTCGGAGATGCCGTCGCTCAGGCGGTGGTCAAGCACTGTCCCGTACCCATGGATATGGTCGGAATGGACGGCGAATTCGGCCAAAGCGGCCCCCCCAGCGATCTGCTGACCCACTACGGCCTCGATGCAAACGGTATCGCAGCTCGCGCCCAAAAACTCCTGCAACGCAAAGGCTGATCCATGACTCTCTCAAGCGAACGAATGCAGGAGCTCCAGGCAATCGCCCAACAGGTGCGGGTGGACATTGTGTCCATGGTGCACGCCGCAAAGTGCGGCCATCCGGGCGGTCCCTTAGGCATGGCGGACTTCATGACCGTCCTGTTCATGGAACACCTAAACCTCAATGCCGAGAACCTGAACGATCTCGGCCGGGATCGATTCGTACTAGGAAACGGGCATACCTGTGCGGGCTACTATGCGTTGCTCGCCGCCAAGAACCTGATTCCGCACGAGGAACTCCTCACATTCCGAAAGCTCGGGTCGCGTCTGCAAGGGCACCCGCACCGCACACCTGAGATGGGGATCGACTTTTCCACAGGTAGCTTGGGGACAGGGCTCTCGGCGGCGGCCGGCATGGCCCTCGGCGCACGATTGAACGGGACCACAGCTCACGTCTATTGCACATCATCTGACGGGGACAGTCAGGAAGGACAAATCTGGGAGGCCGCGACTAGCGCAGCCCACTTCGAACTCTCCAATCTGACGGTCATTGTGGACTTCAACAACATCCAGATTGACGGCAAGATGCGCGACATCATGAACGTGCGCGACCTGCGGGCCAAGTACGACGCCTTCGGCTGGAATGCCATCGATGTGGACGGACATGACATGGTGGCCTTGGACCAGGTCTTCAGCGAGACTCGCAACGCTTCGAAGCCCACCGCGATAATCGCGCATACGATCATCGGAAAGGGCGTGGGATTCATGGAGGACAAGTCCTCCTGGCACGGTGTTGCCCCCGATGACGATCAGTTAGCGGTCGCGCTGGCGGGACTGGGCGCCCCCGGCTGATCCATGCGTGCACAGGGAATGAGGGGGCAGGTGCGGACGGAGAGTGCCCTGACTTTTCTGTGCGGCCTTCTGGCTGGAGCCCTGATACTGCTGATCGGACGGGAACTGTGGCCACCAGCCGACGACTCCGGGCTGCAGCACTTCGCGGAAGTGCGGGACTTTGCCCGGGAGGCCTTCGTTCGCGAGGTCAGTGACCAGGAGCTGCTCGACGACGCCCTCAAGGGCATGCTCGCGGGCCTGGATCCCTACTCCCGCTACTACGATGCCTCCCAAACCCAGGATCTCATGCGCCGGACCGAAGGGCGCTACCGGGGTATCGGTGCCGTCTTTCGCTCGCCGGTCGAAGAGGGGCAGGTCCTCTACCCACTGCCCGGCTCTCCGGCTTTTCATGCTGGCTTGAAAGTGGGCGACCAAGTTCTCCAGCTGGATGGCCGGAACCTTGAGGAGTTCGATGCCACGAGCTTTCGCGCGGCCCTTGGCAATCCGGACCCAGAGGGGATCCTGATACAAGTACGTGGGCTTGATGGAACAGAGCGCCAACTGTCTATCACTCCTGGCTCCATCATCGACCCGAGCATCCGGCACGCACGCATGCTCGACCTTGAACGGCACATCGGGTACCTGGCCATTACCCGCTTCAGCGCCGAGACGAACGACGAATTCGACCGAGCTGTAGAGTTTCTGACGGAGCGGGGAATGACATCCCTTGTCTTGGACCTGCGCTACAACCTTGGTGGCACTCTCTCGTCCGCTGTGGAGATTGCTCGCCGCTTCGTGCCAGAAGGGGTCATCGTCAGCACCGAGGGACGAGGTGAACCCGTCGTGTATGAAGCGGATCCGGAGGGTGCGGATCTGGAAGGCCTGCCCTTAGCGATCCTCGTCAATGCCAGTACCGCCAGCGCCAGCGAAGTGCTCGCAGGGGCGCTGCAAGATCATCGAGTAGCCGCCCTCGTGGGGGAGGCCACCTTTGGCAAGGGAATGGTGCAGGCGATCCGCACGTTCAATGAGGCCGGCGGACGGGCCAAGGTGACCACCTCCTACTACTACTCCCCCACCCACCGCAACTTCGAGCGGTCCGCGGACCCCAACCGGGAATACGGCCTTCTGCCCGACTTGGCCGTCCCCCTGCTGGCAGAGGAACGCGCACCCGTTCAGGGCTTCCTCCAGAGCTACAGTCCAGGCCCTGACGTTCTGCCCGCACTTGAGGCCTGGGCCGCAGACTCCGGTCAGGACCTGATCCCACCCATGCCCATGGACCCACAACTGAGCAGTGCCCTCGATCTCCTGAACGGTCGACACCCAGGCTCAAACGGGCAGGACAAATGAAGGATCTCATTCTCGGAATCGAATCCTCCTGTGACGACACTGCCGCCGCCGTCGTGCGCGCTGGCCACGAGATCCTGTCCTCCATCGTCCATACGCAGGCCGCCGAGCACGCGCCATTTGGTGGTGTCGTGCCGGAAATTGCAGGGCGCTCGCACCTGCGTAGCATCCTGCCCGTGATTGATGAGGCCCTGGACAGCGCGGGAGTTCGCCTGGATCAGTTGGCGGGCATCGCCGTTACCTACCGCCCAGGTCTCGTCGGCTCGCTGCTAGTGGGGTTGTCCGCAGCCAAGGCGCTCGCGTTCTCGCGCGGCCTGCCCCTCGTTGGAGTCCATCACATCGAAGCCCACGTTTACGCCGCCACCATGGAGGCGCCAGAGGCCATTTCGTACCCATGCGTAGCTCTGGTCGTCTCCGGGGGACACACCGCCCTGTACCGAGCTGAGTCCCCCCTGCACATGACCCAGCTGGCGGCGACGCTAGACGACGCAGCAGGAGAGGCCTTCGACAAGGTGGCCTATCTCCTTGGCCTCTCCTACCCCGGAGGCCCTTCCATCTCGGCCCTGGCCCAGGAGGGGAATCCGACGGCATTCAAGTTTCCCCGCTTTAGGCCCAAGGACGGCTCTATCGGCTTCTCCTTCAGCGGCCTGAAGACGGCGGTCCTGTACCACGTACGAGGGGGGAATGCGCTGGCCCCGACGCCCCCCCCCGAGCAGATCCCCCAGCGCGCCGATGTGGCCGCCTCCTTCCAAGAAACCGTTGTGGATAACCTGGTGCGGCCCACCCTGCGGTGCGCCCAAGAGCAGGGCGTGGAACAAGTGCTGGTGGCTGGAGGGGTGGCCTGCAACCAGCGCTTGCGCGAGGTCCTGGGAGAGCGAGGACGCGAGTCGGGCTTGGAGGTGTTCTTCCCCTCCCCGGCCTACTCCACGGACAACGCAGCCATGATCGCAGGCCTTGGCTGGCAACGCCTGGCAACCGGGGCACGAGACGGCTGGGACCTGGATGCACGCCCATCTTGACCCACACGGCAAGCCCAGCTAATCCGCTAAGGAGGGGCTCGTCCTGGGGTTGGAGAGACTAGAATCTGGCCGCCAGCTACCCCCTAACGCCTTGAATCCCGAGGACATGCAAGCCCTTCTCGAGTCCGTCCGCGACGGACACGTCTCCGTTCAGGAGGGTTTACGGCAATGGAACGCCGGACCGGTCTTAGACCTGGGGCACAGCCGTCTAGACCTGGACCGCGAACGACGTTGCGGTCAGCCCGAGGTGGTCTTCGGAGAGGGCAAGAGTCCCGAACAGTTGGTAGAGATCACACGCGCGCTGCAGCAAGCCCACGGTCGGGTGTTGGTAACGCGCGTGGCTCCGGAGGGGGCAAGCGCGCTCCTGAATGACCTGCCCGGAGCCGTGCACCACGAGTTAGCCCGCTGCATCACCGTGGGGCTATCCCCCAATGAGGAAGGAGTCGGCTACGTCGTCGTTGCCAGCGCCGGCACGTCCGACGGCCCCGTCGCCCAAGAGGCTGCCGTTACCGCGCGCTTCATGGGGGCTCGGGTCAAGGAGCTCGCCGATGTCGGCGTGGCGGGTCTCCACCGACTGCTAGCTGAACAAGACACCCTACAAGCCGCGCGTAGCCTGGTCGTCGTCGCCGGAATGGAAGGCGCCTTGCCGAGCGTGGTGGGAGGCCTTGTTGCGAGACCGGTTATCGCGGTGCCCACGTCCGTTGGTTACGGAGCATCGTTCGGTGGACTCGCTGCCCTTCTTGCGATGCTCAACAGTTGCTCTGCCGGAATCAGCGTAGTGAATATCGATAACGGTTTCGGCGCCGGGTATGCGGCCGCCATGATTAATGAGCGTTACGGGGAGCCTGTACCCGGGAGCTCCAGTCCATTGCAAAGATCCGAGGAGACGGTGTGCCATGAGTGATTATGAAAAGGCTTGGCTGGCCCTGGAAAACGGCGTGGTCATGACAGGTAGGGCCATCGGAGCGGCAGGCGAGAAGACCGGCGATCTGGTGTTCAACACGGCCATGTCCGGCTATCACGAAATCCTGACGGACCCCTCCTACTCCGGGCAGGCGGTGCTGATGACCTATCCGTTGATCGGAAACTACGGTGTGGCTGAGGAAGATGCGGAGAGCAGCAAGGCCTGGGCCGAGGCTTTCGTCCTGCGCGAGATATCCTCCATCCCGAGCAATCACCGCTCCGACATTTCCCTGCCCGACTGGCTACGGCGCGAGGGAGTGGTTGCCATCGATGGTGTGGACACCCGGCGCCTGACCAAAATGGTGCGCAATGAGGGCTCCTTGCGCATGGTTGTCTCCACCACCGACTCTGACCCGAAATCCCTGATCGCCAAGGCACGCGGGGCCCAAACCACGGATGGACGCAACCTCGCCAGCGAGGTGACATGTCCAGAGCCTTACCGCTGGCGCGAGCCCTACCCAGCCTCCTACCCGGCCGAAATCCCGGGCGCTGAAGGTCAGAGGGTGCGTTGCGTGGCTTACGACTTTGGCGCCAAGCGGAACATTCTACGCAGCCTCGTGCACTGCGGCTTCGACCTCACCGTCGTTCCGGCCGGGACTCCAGCCGCCGACGTCATGGGCATGGATCCAGAGGCCATCTTCCTCTCCAACGGACCGGGAGACCCCGCCGCTGTTGCAGAAGGCATTGCGGCTGTCAGTGACTTGGTGGGCAAGCTGCCGATCTTTGGCATCTGCCTAGGCCATCAGATCCTCTCCATAGTGCTCGGAGCAAAGACGGCCAAGATGCCCTTCGGACACCACGGTGCGAACCACCCCGTCCGGGATCTCGTCACTGGCCGAGTAGAGATCACTTCACAAAACCATTCGTTTGCGGTCTCGGAAGACAGTCTGCCTTCAGAGCTTGAGCTAACGCACATCAATCTGAACGACCAGTCTGTCGAGGGCATCGCGCACAAGACAGCCAACTGCTTCAGCGTCCAATATCACCCGGAAGCCGCACCGGGGCCCCTGGATTCGGCCCACCTGTTCAGCCGTTTCAGAGAGCGCGTGCTGGCCTAGAAAGCGGGCCACCTGACGCGCTGGAGAGAAGAGCATATCTCCGTACAGGCAGACCTACCCGGGCGTTTGATCCACATCGCCGTCCAGCACTCCACGGACTCGCGCGATCAGTGTCTCCGGCGTGAAAGGCTTCCACAGGACAGGGAGGTTGGCCTCAGTGACCTGCTCGAGAATGCCGGCAGTAGAGTAGCCCGTCATCATGAGAACCTTGATCTCCGGGTTGAGGGCGCGAGCTTTTTCGACCAGTTGCATCCCGTTCATTTCGGGCATGAGAATATCAACCAGCATGAGGTCCACGGGCTCGCCCTGCACTACTTCGAGAGCCGCGCTCGGCAGGCTCGCCGTGTGCATTTCATAACCTCGTTGCCCGAGCACGCGATCGACCACCTTCAGGATGGCCTCCGAGTCGTCCACGACGAGGATGCGCTCCGTTTCTAGATTGGGCACAAAAGCGGACGGGGCCTTAGCCTCGCCTGAGGGGGCAGCGTCGCTACGCGGCAACCAAAAACTGAAGCGCGTTCCACGCCCTAGCTCCGTGTCGACAAAAATCCCACCACGATGCTCAGCGACCATCCCATAGACCGTAGCCAAGCCGAGCCCCGTCCCCTTTCCGCGCCCCTTGGTCGTATAGAACGGCTCGAAGGCTCTCTCCAGGACCTCCCTGGACATGCCTACTCCACTGTCGGTCACCGTGCAGACGACATAGTCCCCAGGAGGCACAAGTGAACCCAGGCAGTCCAACCGCTCCTCCTCGATCTCAACGTCTGCTAATTCGATCTCAATCTCCCCACCCTCTGGCATCGCATCTTTCGCGTTGACGACAACGTTGATCAGTACTTGGCGCAATTGGGCCTCGTCGCCACTGACAAGGCTCATGCTGCCCTCCGTGCGCGCGCTCAGCTTGTATTTCTCGCCCACCAGGCGCACGAGCATATCCATCATCTCGTCGACCACCGACCGGAAAGAGAGAGTCGACAATTCGACTTCCTGCTTACGACTGAAGGTGAGCATCTGGCTGGTCAACGCAGAAGCGTCGTTGGCCGCCTGCAGGATCTCATCCAGATCCTCCCAATCGCGGCTCTCGGGTTCCGCAGCGTCCTTGAGTAGCGCGGCGTAGCTGATGATCACAAAGAGAAGGTTGTTGAAGTCATGAGCAATACCGCCCGCGAGCTGCCCCAAAGTGTCAAGTCTCTGGACTTGCAGTAGCTGATGACGCAATTCGAGCCTGTCCGTTACGTCTGATAAGTTGATGACGATGCCCCCCACATACTTGTGGTCGGCCATGTTTCGCAGGCTCACGTCAAGCGTGTGACTCACACCATGGCAATCTTGCAAGCGCACCAACTGATGGTGGCGGGCATTTGGCCCCCAGTTCTCATTATTGAGCACGGCACGAAGCGCAGCAGCGTCCTCTTCATGGAGCCAATCAATGAACGACTCTCCGACCAGCGCTTCACTCGTCATCCCTCGCAGTTTCTCAATGCCCGGGCTTACGTACTCGACGCATCCACTCCGATCAATAACTCCAACAATGTCACTCGAAGCCGCGATAAGCGCCTGAAACCACTTCCGCTTCATTGTCAGCTTCTCAGCGAGGTTTTGGGCGTCCACAAGGGCAGCCTGCTTGGTCTCGAGCAGGACCAACATGTCACCCATTGAGTCATGCGGTGGCAGATCGCGCAGCCCCAAACCCAGAGCCCGCATCTCCGAGAAATTGGCTACCTGTGGAGCCCCCAGGAAAAACAGAACCCCTTGCTCGGGATCATGGAGAACCTGGCCGCGCAGGACCAATCCATCGACGGCGCGGCACTCAATCAGGAACGCGAGTCCGGCATTCTCAACAAGTGATGGGAAGTCGAATGAGATTGCTGGTCGCCGAATCGTGAGCCAATCGCTCGCCAGGCTGCCCGGGGCCATGTCCTTGTTCAGTGACTGCAGGCCAGGCCCGACATCCACTAGGACCATGTTCTGATCGAGCACTAGGTTGAAGGGAAAGGCAGCTCGGAGCAGATTCCCTGTGAGGGCATATTCCAAAGAAGGTCACGCAGGGCTTTCCGCCATCCCATACAGCACACGAAACTCAGTCGCCGCGCCCGGTCCTTCAGCCACCCCCACCAAGGTTACCTCTACCTGTGTATTGAAGTGCTTCCCCAGCCCCTCAAGCAAGCCTACGACCATTGGGGCGAGCCCCACGCGCTCGCTCATGTACTTCACGCAGAGTTCTCCGGGCCTAACCTCCTTGCAATTGAACGACGGCGGCCGCAACTCCGGAAAAGTCATCAGCACGCGAGTGTGTAATTGATCAAGGTTCCCCAAGAATTCGGGCAATGTGCTCCCTGCAGCTTGCATCAACTCGGGGTAGCCCTCGGCTGCAGTCACAAGGACCCAGTACTCACCGAAGGCCCGCAGTATGTCCTCAGGAGGCATATCAAGAGCCGCACTCCCAGCTTGCACAAGCGAGTAGGTAATCGAGTCGTCGTAGGACTCCATCGATACGAATGCGTCCAAATCAACGCCGGCGTCACGCTTGATGCGCTCCCAAAGGTCCTGACCGAAGCCTGCAATCACCATGCCCTGAACTGCCTGGTTTACCAATCCGTACACTTGGCTTCTCCGTGGTATTAGCCCACTTGCCAGGAGGCTTGAAACGACTCATCAATTCCAAGAGCAAGGCACACTGACGCTCCCGGGCTCGGATGCACATTGCACCCTAACTACTCTGTACTTTACCCCATTGCGTTATGTCCGATCGAGCGGGAGGCCCCGAGCAGCATTGGTATTTCCAAGGGTACCGGCCCCCATCGCCACGGACTGGGCCGGCGTTAGCTAGGAAGGGCCCTGCATTTTAGGCAGTCCCATTTTGAAGTTGGGTCCAAGCCTGACCTGGGGGTGCAGCGTCGGCTACAGCATTCCAACAGGGTCAACATCGATCTGTACGCGCGTCTTGCCGGTCTCATGGGCCAGTTCGAGCATCAGGGAACGCACGCGATCTGCCCCCGTAAACTGCTCGCCCACCTTCATGAGCAAGTGCACGCGGTGACGACCGCGGACCATTGAAAACGGCGCCGGTGCGGGTCCCAACACCTGCAACCCTGGCCCGGCAACCTGTGCCCGCAATACCTCAGCGCAGTGTTGCGCCCGGTCCTTGCCCCGCTCCTCGTCCTCGTCCTCAAAGACCATGCGGATAAGGCGCCCGAAAGGCGGGTATGCAAGTTCCTTTCGGTGACCCATCTCAAGGGCAGCAAAGGTCTCAAAGTCGTGTCGCGAAGCCTGCACTATCGCATGGTGCTCTGGCGCAACAGTCTGAATCACGATGTGACCCTCCAAATCGGCGCGACCTGCGCGGCCAGCGACTTGGGAGACCAACTGGAACGTACGCTCCGCCGCACGGAAATCCGGTAGGTGCAAGGCCGAATCGGCAGAGATGATTCCCACCACCGTCACGCGCGGGAAGTCCAAGCCCTTTGCAATCATCTGCGTACCGACCAATAGATCGATTTCGCCCTGGCCAAAGGCTGCCAAGGTTTCCTCGTAGTCTTCGCGTCGCAGCATGGTGTCCGAGTCCATCCTCCGCACGCGCGCTTCGGGTAGCTGCTCCTCCAATAGCGCCTCTACACGTTCTGAACCGGCGCCCAGGAAACGTAGGCCGGGGGCCGTGCACGATGGGCAGTCCGTAGGGGGCAGGCTCTCGCCACAGCAGGTGTGACACACCAAACGCCCATGCCGCTTGTGCAAATTCATTGGGCTGGAGCAGTCGTTGCAGGTCACGGTCTCCCCACATGCGCGACACCAAAGCACAGGTGAGTATCCACGCCGGTTGAGGAACAAAATGCCTTGCTCCCCTCGGGCCAGAGCCTCCTTCAGGCGGCGGATCAAGGCACGCGAAAAGATCACGGACCGTTTGACCTCCGCTATCTCCGCCCGCATGTCCACCACTTGGACCTTTGGCATCGGCCCGCCATGCACGCGCGAAGAGAGTTCCAACAAGGAATACCGACCCGCCTCTGCGTTGACCCAACTTTCCAAGGAAGGGGTCGCGCTGCCTAAAATGCAAACGGCTCCGGCCTTCCGGGCGCGCATCACGGCCACGTCACGCCCATGATAGCGCGGAACGTTGCCCTGCTTGAAGGATGGCTCGTGCTCCTCATCCACAACAATCACTCCCAGGTCTGGCACGGGCGCAAAAACAGCCGAGCGAGCACCCACGACTACGCGGCACTCCCCCGCATGCACACGGCGCCACATCGACAGACGCTGCACATCCGTCATGCGGCTGTGCAGGACGGCCACGTTCCCAAATCGTGCCCGGAACCAACCCACCGTTTGGGGGGTCAAGGCAATCTCGGGTACAAGCACGATGGCGCCCTTACCTTGGGCCAAGGCGTATTCGATGGCTCGCAGGTAGACTTCCGTCTTGCCGCTACCGGTCACACCCTTGAGGAGAAACGTAGCGTAGGTTCCGCGGTCCAGTTGACCCTCTAGAGCCACGACGGATGCATCCTGTTCTGGCGTGAGTGTATCTGGGCGTGTGCGGTCACTGGCATCGCCGCCCAATAGATCATCCTGCGCCGACTCCACGTTTTCCACTCGCACCCAACCACGCTTGGCCAAGGACTTCGCTGGTGAATCGGAGAGACCCAACCGACGCAAGATGTCCTTACGCTCAATCATGCCGTCCACTTCGAGCAAGGTCCGCAGGAGGCGGTACTGCTTGGGGTGACGCTCCTCCAGCTGCACCAACTGCTCGGGGCCCACTCCGTCTTCCGCCACCAACATGGCCGTGGTCCGACGACCGCCCTCTCGTTTGAGAGCGGCAGGCAAGACAGCCGCTAAGGCTTCCCCCCAGGAGCATGCGTAGTAGGCCGCCATCCACTCTGTCAGGTCGAGCAATTCCTGTGCGAGCAGGGGCCCGGGATCGAGCACGTCACTGACAGATTTTATTCGCTTAGCCGGGATATCCGTTCCCTCGGTCAGGCCCACCACCACGCCTACGCTGCGTCGACCCGCAAACGGCACGGCGACACGCATGCCCGGTGCGAGGCCCTCTGCCATGTGCTCGGGCACGGCATAGGTGTACTGGCAGCGCATCGGCCGATTGAGTGCCACCTGGCAAAACAGGCCCGTTGAGGGTGACTGATCGGGAAGGCTGAGGTCAGGGAACAGCCCCGGTGCACTTTCACCCGCCAAAACTCACACTCCCCGGCCGAGAATGATCAGGGAGATGTCTGCGGGGAATTCATCCCCGTCGATTCGTGTCTCCAGAGCGGTCAAGATGCCCTCCGCGGCTTCATCAGGTGCGCCGGGAGCGTTTCTCGAAATGACCCGGTAGAGCCCCTTCTCGCCCAACTCCACACCTTCCGCGTTGGGAACGAGCACCGGGCCCGTATTTGCCAAGACCAACCGATCGCCAGGCTCCATGGGAACGCGCAGGAGTTCAAGCCGGCTGTCAAAGATGGGTCCACTATCAAACCCCAAAGCAATTCCGTCAGGCTGCAACAAACGCACCTGGCCCGAGGAGGCCTCGAAGCGGATGAGCGGCAGCTTGTGCCCGGCACATGCCATGGTGGCCGTGTTGTCGACCGGATCGAGAACGACACACATCAAGGTGACGTACATGCCTCGGCTTACGTCCCCCGCCAGCTCGCGATTCACCCGCTGCAGAGCCATTTCGATGTCATCACCGCGGGCCAGTTCACTGCGCAGGTAGGCGCGCGCTGTGGCACCTACCAGGGCCCCCGGCACCCCTCTGCCCGACACCTCACAGACCAAAAGGGCCAGCTTGCCGTCATAGGCAATGTAATCGTGAAAGTCCCCACCGGGTTCGGCCGCATCCACATGGAAGTCGCCAATGGTGTAACCAGCGATCTCAGGCTTGGCCTGGGGCAGCAAGGACTCCCGCACGCGCTGAGCGACTTCGCGCTCGCGCTCACGTTTCTCCAGTTCGATAGCGTCGTCCTGGGCTCCCTCGAGGGCAGCCGCCATCTTGTCGATCTGCCGAGCCAGGTGATGCACCTCTCCTCCACCTCGAACCCGCGTCCGGTGCTGGAGGTTCCCAAGACTGATTGTGCGTACGTCCACCACCAGCTGCTCGATAGGCTTGGTGACTTGGGATGAAATCAGAAAGACCACGCCGGCACCTACGACAACGATGACAGCCGTCACGACCAGGATCAGACCGAAGAGACTGTCCGATTGGCCCCCATCCAAGGCACGTGGCGCGAGCACAGTAGGCCTATCGCCCTTGAACAGCAGGAAACCCTCCTCGCCCTTGCTCGGCCCTCCGGTGTAGACAATGTGGTGAAAGCGTGTGTCTCCGTGCTGGGTGGATAGACCCTGATCCTCGTAGGTTTCCCCGGGCAGGGCGGACAGCCGCTCAACGGCCTCGTCCAGGTCCATGCGACCTTCCTTGGACTCTGCGAGGATGGCGTCCACCGTTGCCTGCTTGGCTGCAGTCTCGGCGGCATTGAGGGCGGAGACGTCGCTCAGAGTCTGCTGGCCAGCCTGGGTCAACGCTTGCCGGCTCTTGTCCAGCAGAAGAAAGCCTGCGGCACTCATAACGACCAAGAGCGTGAGCGCCACGATCAGACCGAAACGGCTGGCAATCGACATGCCGGCTCCGCCCCCGATCTGTCCGCTGCGTTGGCTCATTGCATCCCTCCCCACTCCCAGATTCCCGCCTCTCCCACACTCAAGCGCAAGACCACCATGATGGCCAAGCCCATGAGCCCGGCAACCACGTCATCCAAGAGGATACCGTCCGCCCCAGGAATCTGTTCCATACGCCGCACGGGGCCGGGTTTGAGCACATCAAAGAAGCGGAAGAGGGCAAATGCGACCACCAGAGTCAGCGTACTCGGCCCCTGGATCCACAAGAGAGTGATCAGATAGCCGATGACCTCGTCCAATACGAAGCAGCCCGGATCTTTACCCAGGTGCGATTCCGTCCAAGGCCCCAGGGCCCGGCCCAGCAGATAGAGCAGGGCACAGATGAGCAGGATCCAAACCAGAAAATTATCCGAACCCCGCAGGCTCCAGGCGATGGCAACGCCTGCCAAGGTGCCAACCGTCCCAGGAGCCACTGGCGAACAGCCCAAAAAACCGACGGTAACTAATCCCAGTTTGATGCGGTCCATCACCTATCCAGTTCCCGCAGGATGCGAGCTGTTCTCATCACGTAGGTCACACCCGAACCAAGGGTGGCGAAGAGCGTCCCCCAAACAAGCAGATGCACGACGGGGTCCCAGAAGCCGTACCAGGTTGCAGGCCACGGAAAGGCCTCCATGAAGAGGATGCCACCCACCGCAATGCACTGGATGATCATCTTGATCTTGCCAAAGGTGTCGGCCGGAAATTCTCCTCCGACACTCTCCACGTAGCCACGCAGTCCGGTTACGAGAAATTCGCGCGCCAGAACGAGGACGACGATCCAGGGTGGAAGCCAAGCTGCAAAGGGGTCCATCGTCGTCAGGAAGATCATGGTTCCCACGATCAAGACCTTGTCCGTGAATGGATCGGCGATGCGTCCGAAGGCTGTGACGTGCTTGTCCCTGCGAGCCAGATAGCCGTCCAAGGCATCCGTTGCGGCAAGTATCACGAACAGCCAGAAAGCTCCCTGGATCAGCGCCCGACTCTGGGCAAGGGCCTCCGCCTCAATGAGAGCAAGCAGGGTGAACAGCACGAGGGCACCGACGAAGCGGCTGGCCGTGATGCGGTTCGGCCAATGCTGAAACACACCTTTCACGGCTGCACCCTCACACCACTCAGATCCAAGCTTTCCATGACACTCTCGATTTTGACTTGAACGCGGTCTCCAACTGAAGCCCCGGGCGCCATGAATTGGATCGTCAGGTCCACTTCGGGGGCATCCTGATCGGAACGGCCTCTCGCCCAGCCCTCAGAATCGGGCCCCTCGTCCACTAGAACCTCCAGGGTACGGCCCACCTGGGCCTCCTGATCCTGGGCTAGGTGCATATCGCGGAGGGTAAGAACCCTGCCGATACGGGCCTCCACGACCTCCTGGGGGGCTGCGGGGTGGGTCTCGGGATCCAGGTCGGCCGCAGAGGTACCCTCTTCGATTGAGTAGGAGAAGGCTCCCATGCGCGCCAGACGAAACTCGCGGACGAGGGCCTCTAAATCGTCCACGTCCGCTTCCGTCTCCCCCGGAAATCCAAGCAGGACAGTTGTCCGCACAGTGATCCCCGGAACTTCCTCATGCAGGCGCGCAAGCGTACGCCGCACCTGATCCCCATCGCCCGCCCGACGCATGGCGCGTAATACCGGGGTCGCGGCATGTTGTATGGGAATGTCCAGATAGGGAATGACGCGTGGGTGATCACGCAACAGTTCAGTGAGACGCCAAGGAAAACGGTTCGGATAGGCGTACATGATGCGCACACGGTGAGAGCCTTCCAGGTCGGCCAAGCCCTCCACCAGTTCGGGAAGCTCCTGGCCCTGATCTCTTCCCCAAGCCGTTGAGTCTTCGGCCACCAGCACCAACTCAGATACCCCCAGGTCGATCAGCTCTCGGCCCTCGTCCAAGACTGCGGCTAGAGACTTGGAACGGTGCTTGCCTCGGATGCCGGGAATCGCGCAGAAGCTGCATGTGTGATCACAGCCGTGACTGATCCGTAGATAGGCGTAGGAGCCGGGGGTCGACAACATCCGGGCCCCCTCTCTCTCCGGTGGTCGCAGGCCGGGACTGTCTAGGTAGTTGGTGGAGAGAGTCTCGCCATCGAGCAGGCGGCGCACGGAGCGGGCCAACTCGCGATAGTTGGAGATCTCCGCGAACAGGTCCACCTCAGGATACTGCTCAGCCAAGGCACGCCGGGAGCGCTGCACCAAACAGCCCGCCACAATGACGCGCTTCAACTCTCCGGCGCGCTTGCGATCCAAGAGCCCTTCGAGAGCAGCGTGGGATTCAGCCCGCGCGGGGCCAATGAACGAGCAGGTGTTGAGCACCACCGCATCTGCAAACCCCGGATCACCAGACACCACAAGGCCTTCTTCCCCGAGGCGGCCGAGAATTAGCTCGGAGTCAATTAGATTCCGTGCACAGCCGAGGTGGACGAGCGAAACGGTGGATGTAGCAGTGGTGACGGGCACGAAGGGACCTGTGGTTAGCTCAGGTGGCGAGATCGAGCCTCCAAGCCCTAGTGGCTGGCAGCCTGCGCGTCCCACTCCTCTGAGGACAGGAGTATATCCCGCTTCTGGCCTCCCTTGTATGGGCCGATGAGTCCAGCCTCCTGAAGCTCGTCGAGCAGGGCGCAGGCCATATCGAAGTCCATGGAAAAGCCCCGCTGGAGAAGGGAAACCGCCACCCGGCCCTCACGCAGGAACAGAGACCCCGCCTCCTGCAGGAGCTCAGCAGGCTCTAGCTGGTCTCTGACCGGCGGAGGCGTAGGGGTGAGGAGAGAATCCGGCTCCTCTTC
>JAPKBO010000051.1 GCA_028823395.1 Planctomycetota bacterium
GGAGTCATGGGCCGCCAGCCCACCCACTCATCACCCGCACTCGCCAGGTCACAATCCAAGAAGCGCGCCCCGCCAGCCCGCAGTGCGGCGATACGACCGGGCAAGATGTCGAGATTGCGACCACTCAGCTCCATAGTCCCGCCCAGACGCAATCCACTAGGCCACGGAGTGACCGCCATATTGGCCTCGTGCAAGAGCAAGGGCATTGTCGGTGCGCCGCTGGGAGAAGGAATAGTCAGTGAGTAGCCCTTGCCCGCCTGGATGGGCAAACGGAGACCTAGGCCGCGAGCCAAGTCAGGGCCCCACGCTCCGGTGGCCAGCACCAGCTGCGACGACACCCACTCCCCGCGGGAGGTCTTAATCCGTTGAGCCCGGTCGTCGTGCAAGATCTCATGCACCTTGCAGTCAGTCTGAATGACGCCGCCGCGACCACGAACGGCCCGGGCCAGTTCGGCCAAAAAGGAATCGGGACGCAGGTGGGCATCACGCGGGTAAAGCAATCCACCAGCCACGCTACTGGCGGTAAGTGCCGGCTCCTGGTCTCGGGTTTCCTGGGCGGACAGACGTCTGGAATCCAAGCCGTGTTCAGACAAGATTGCGTGCACCTGATCCGCACCCGGCAGGGCGGACTCATCGCCGTACACCTCAAGCAGACCATCGCTCTGCCACTCGCACTCAAGCTCTTCGGTCGCAATCCACTCACGGGTGAGCTCCAAGGAGCGCTCAAGCAAGGCGGAGCGAGCGCGAAGGGCTCGGCCCATCCGCTTGCGGCCACAGTGACGGACGAATCTCAGACTCCAGAGGAGAAAATCCAGGTCCAGCCGCGGGCGCACATACAGGGGCGAGTCCGCCTTTCCGATGGAGCGCAGGGCCTGGCGGAGGGTTGCTGGGCGGGTCAGGGGCAGGGCATGGCTGGGTGTCAGCAGCCCGCAGTTCCCGTGGGACGCCCCATTTCCAAGATCGTCACCTTCCAGTACGCACACACTGCGGCCCTTGCCCAGGAGGGCATAGGCACAAGCCAGCCCCACTACGCCTCCTCCCACAACGATCACATCAAAGCGTCTCTCCATTCGGTTGCTCCGCTTGGGCATACTACTCGTCCGAACACTCGATCGCCCATGTTGTCTGCCCCCACTCACACCCGAATGCGAGTTCACCTAGCCAGCCTCTTGCTGCTGAGCGCTTGCGCCGCGCCTGTCTGGAACGTCGAACTGGATGAAGAGTACCAGGGAGTCGTCTCCGAGCTCGCCGCAGCGGTCAAGCAGGAGATGCGTACAAAGGACATTCCGGCCCTCTCCATCGCTCTTGTTGATGGAGAACGGGTCGTCTGGGCCCAGGGCTTTGGCCTCGCAGATGCAGAGAATGGCCGTGGTGCCACGGCAGACACGGCGTACCGGGTGGGGTCGGTCTCGAAGTTGTTCACCGACATCGCACTGATGCGGTGCGTGGAGAATGGGAAAATCGACCTCGATGCACCGGTCAGTACCTATCTGCCTAGCTTTCAACCCGTCTCCGATTTCGAGACGCTCATCACGCTGCGACACCTGACCAACCACACCGCGGGGCTATTACGGGAGCCTCCCGTGGGCAACTACTTCGAGACCGGCGCGCCAAGCCTCGAAGCCACGGTTCTCAGCCTGAATGGCACGCGTCTGATTTTTAGCCCCGGATCGCGCACGAAGTACTCCAATGCGGGCCTGGCTGTGGTGGGCCGCGTCCTCGAAGTTCTACACGGCAAGCCTTATTCCGAGGTCATGGGCGACCTGGTTCTGAGCCCCATGGGGATCGCGGGGAGCGCCGCCTTTGAACGCGATGAAACGGTTCTTCCCCGGCTGGCCAAGGGGCACATGTGGACCTATGACGGGCGGAGTTTCGACGCACCAACATTCGAACTGGGCATGTCCCCTGCGGGCAGTCTTTACGCCTCGGTGTTGGACCTTGCCACGTTCATGCGCGGCTTGTTCGGACATCTACCTGGGCAGAGAGGAGAGCTTCTACAGCCCAGCTCACTGGAAACCATGCTGACCCCGGTCCAGGCCTCGGACGGGTCGCGCCTCCCCTTCGGAATCGGCTTTCATGTAGGTGAATTGGACGGACACCGACGCTGCGGACACAACGGTGCCCTATACGGTTTCTCAACCGAACTCGCCTACTTGCCCGAGGAAGGTCTGGGGGTAGTGGTTGCGGCTTCCCTAGATGGGTGCAACACCGTGACCCGGCGCCTGGCCGACCATGCCCTGCAACTGATGCTCGCAACGCTTGCACATCGGCCCCTACCGCACTTGGCGACCTCCAACGGAGTCAACCCCGCGCGCGGCAAGCAACTGACGGGCCTTTACCAACGAGATGGCCGCCAAGCGCGCCTCTCGTGGGACGACGACCGTTTGCTCTTGGAAATGCGAGGGCAAATCTGCGAGGTACGCAACGTTGGCGGGCGTTTCACGGTAGATGATCGGCACAGCTTTGGAACCCAGATCGAACGCATAGATTCCGAGAGTATCGCCATTGATGGTGTCCCCTACGAGCGAGTGGATCTGGCGACACCTCCCCCGCCCTGCCCTCCCGAGCTGGCGGAGTACGTGGGCGAGTACGGGCTCGATCACAACGTGCTTTACATCCGCGAGCGCGATGGTCGGCTCGAGGCCCTCATCGAATGGTTCTGGATGGAGCCGCTTACCGCTGCTGGCCCCGATCGCTTCGAGCTCCCCCGTAGGAGCGGGCTGTATGCCTCAGAGGAGATACGGTTCCGCAGAGATGGAGACGGAGCTATATCCGCCGCGGTCTTGGGGGAAGTGGGCTTTGAGCGCCGCGCAGTAGGCACCATGGAAGGTGAGACGTTCAAGATTACCCCCCTCCATGATCCGGGTCAGCTGCGCCTCATGGCCGCAGCAGCCACCCCTCCGATCGAGACGGGCAAGCTCGCACCGGACCTGGTCGACATCACAACCATCACTCCCTCGATCCGAACCGACCTACGCTACGCCACCTCCAACAACTTCATGAGCACGGTGTTCTACCGCGAGGCGCGCGCGCTCATGCAGCGGCCGGCAGCCGAGGCCCTGAACCGCGCCGCTGAGTCCTTCGCCTCACTCGGCTATGGAATTCTCATCCACGATGCCTATCGCCCGTGGAGCGTGACCAAGATGTTCTGGGATGCCACACCTCTTGAGCACAAGCAGTACGTCGCCGACCCAAGCAAGGGTTCACGCCACAACCGGGGCTGCGCAGTGGACATCACGCTCTACGACCTGGAGACCGGCCGGCCCATCCGTACCACGAGCGGCTACGACGAGTTCTCCCCCAGGGCCCATCCTCTCTACCCGGGCGGTACCAGCCTTGAACGCTGGTACCGGGACACGATTCGCTCCGTGATGGAACGCGCCGGATTCCGCACCTACGTCTGGGAGTGGTGGCACTTTGACTACGACGGCTGGCGCGAATACCCCATCCTCAACGTTTCCCTGGAGGAGGCGGGAAGGGGCAACTGACGCCGAGTGCTGGTCAGGAAAACAAGACCGCGAGCAGGCCCAATGCCAAGCCGGCGATGATGACGCCGGCGACGACCATCAGGATCTTGGCCCAACTAATCGGCGCCTTGCCCATCATGACCCGCGCATCCTGGCCGGAGATGACGACGCGGAAGAGCTTGTGCTCGTAACGATAGGCCATAACCCAAGCCGGAAAGGCCATACGACGGGTATCGAGGCCGGTCAGAAGAGCGCGCACGTGAATATTCCTGAAGCGTGAGCCAGGGATGTGATTTTCCTGCAGCCGGCTGGCAGCCGCCCTTCGAATGCCATCAGTGATTCGTGCACGCGCCTGGGAGCGCTGAACGTCGAAGGCTTCAAGGGTCGCATCATCTGATGGCGCCTCAAGCTCCGGCAGAGCTGTGGTCAGGGAATACGAAGGCGAGAGGGTATAGGCCTCCTTGTCGGTCAATCCCCGCGAGGCACTGATAAGTACGTCGTCAAATACCATGTCCGCTTGCCCCGAGTGCGGGGCCCAATCGCTGCTGCCTGCACCAGCATTGGAATCGGCCGTCCAACTGACTAGCGCCTGCGCGTCAAACACCCATCCAGCCCACCACAAGGGCCGAAGATCCTCGATGCGCGCGGCCGACTTCAGGTCGGAGGGCCGGAAGAAGCCCAGGTTTCCAAGCCAGGACCTCAAGGCAGCTCGCGCTCCCTCGCGGTCCACGGTAAAGGGCAGGTAGGCCTCGGTCTGCTCGACGGGGTCGGTCAACTCTTCTGATTTGAGTTCACCACTGCAAAATGGACATCTCACCGACTCCGATCGCGCATCGTAACGCGTGGCTGCACCGCACTGACCACAGCGCAGGACGGTCTGTTCCATACCCTCGCTGACGACCTGCGTCACCAATCGCTCAGGCACGTTCCCGCATACGGCGCAGCGCAGATCGCCTGCCTCCAGAGGAGATTCACAGCGACTACATGTAGCTTCGTTCATGACTTGAACACCGCTACCAAAATGAGGACTACAGCGACCAGCAAGATGAGGAGCATGGCAATGCTCATGAGAACAGCCCCACTGCGACGAAGATGGCTGCCAGGGCCAACAGAATAAAGAGGATGGCCCCACCGATTTTGGCCCAGGATGTAGGCAGGCGACCACCCACCTGACCGTTTTGGCCGTTGATGAGAATCCGAATCGGGTCCTTGTCCGCGCTAAAGCGCAGCGCAAAAACCCACACCGGCAACAGAACCAAATGCGACACCTCGTCGCTAAAGGTCACGTCGGATCGGATGTTGGTTGACGAATCGCCTGGCATGAAGGCCGCGAGATCCACGCCGATGTCCTCACGCATTTCGGCCTGAGCTGTCCTGCGGCACTCCTCTCCGGCCAGTGAAGGTTCCTCGGCAATCCACCCCGCTAACAAATCGGGGCTGTAACGGCGCAACGCCCGCAAGTCGAACGGCTCCACAGACTCAAGCTCAGCATTCCCGATACCTTTGGATGCAGTGACGAGTGTATCGGTGACGTAGCGCTCGTAGCGCCCGGCGAGATCCCGCCACTCGGTGCGCGTCTCCGTTCGCGTCCGAGTCACCGATCGACCCTTGGAGTCCGTTGTGGTGTAGGTGACCGTGACGGTGTAATTTTCACCGATCTTGGCCGTGTAGTTGGCATGGGCCCGTGCTCCATACAGGTAACTTGGCAGGTACACACCGCGCGTACGCTCCAGTACTCCTTCCTTCAAGCCGCTCCGGACGAAGGGCCCGCGGTTTTTGATCCACGATTTTACGATACTCGTCGCCGCATCTCGATCGAGGGTGAATGCCAAGACAAAAACGGGATCCGGGCGTCCGGCCTGAGGCGGCCGTTCGACAACGTGAGGCGAAGCGCAGTAGGGGCACTCGGCCGTCCGCAGATCCTCCTCCACCACAACCCGTGCACCACAAGTCGTGCACGAGATCTCTAAGGCGGGCGAATGGGGCGCGGGAGAGGTCATAGCCGTTGCAAATCTTGGGTCTGGCGCGGTCAACCCGCAAGACCTCATCAGAAGTCAGTTTTTTTCAAATCGTGAACCGAACATTCCTGCCCATGGAGGAGGTATTCACCCATCATGGTAGGGGCAATGGAGCACTCCCAAAAAGAAATGTCCATCCTGGAAGAACGCCGCATGGCGTTGAGTATTTCAGAAGTTGCTTTGGAGTCCGAAGCAATTGCCGGAGGGTGGATGTGTTACTCACGCCCCGGCTGCTGGTCAAACCAGGCCAACGCAATGGGCTTGGATGGCCCAGTCACCGACGATGAGTTGAACCGCTTGGTGGATTTCTATCGCACGCGCGGCGCAAACCCGCGGGCGTCCGCCTGCCCGAGTGCGCACACATCTGTGGTCAAGGGGTTGGAGTCTCGTAACTTCGAACTGTGCGAAATACAGACGGTCTTGGCCCGAGACCTGACCATCCCTGCGGCTCCATTGACCAAACCTTGGGGTGCTGCAGATCAGAGGTTGGAGATCCGCGAGCCCCTTCCCGAAGAAGTTGGTGTGTTCATCGAGGTCTCAACATCGGGCTTCATGGAGCACGACCGCAAGAGCCCAGGGGCCCTCGCCGAGATAACCCTGCGTGTTGTCGAGCACCCGCGCTGTACGCCTTTCCTGGCTCTATGGGATGGCGTACCCGTAGGGGGCGGATTGCTTGAGACATTGGACGAGCAGGCCTGCCTCATTGGAACGAGCGTCCTACCCGAGTATCGCGGCCGGGGAATCCAGACGAGCTTGATGGCTCATCGAATGGAGTTTGCTGCCGAGGCGGGAGCCAAATGGATCACGGTGTCCTCTCTGACAGGTATCGCGACCGAACGTAACGCGAGACGCATGGGCTTTAGTCCGATCTTTGCCCACGCCACATTCATTCAGCGCACGGACTGACCTCGAAGACCTAGAGACCACCGTCAGCCCGTTCTTCGTCTCCAGCCGTCTCCTCTTCTCCGTCGGCCGAGGGGCGCCGCGCCTTTCCGTCTTTGGCACCTGAACGGCGAACAGATCCACCAAAGATACGCTCACGAGGAATCTGGTCTGACCCGGCCTCCATGACGGTGGCCTCCATACTGGAAAGGGGGGCACCCTTCAGAACGCCCAGCGAAACCTCTATTGCCTTGGTCCGGCGTCGTGAGGCCGGGTCCTTAGGCAACCCTTCGAGGTACTCGACCCACTCCGCATTGCGTGTCAACCCAATGGCAAGCAACGCCGCCACCTGGGCGTTCTCTTCCTCTTCAGCCACGGTTTCACGCAGAAATTCATCGATGTCCTCATCTGGAGCCAGAACTCCCAGGGCAAGTAGTGCGTTGGCCTGGAGCAACTCATCGCGCCCGTCACGGGCACGCTTCAGGAGAGTCGAGCGGGCACGGCTATCGTCGCTCCCGACCGCGCCTAGGGCGCGATACAGGTTCTTCTTGATCTGAGGGTCCTTCTCCTTGCCAACACGGCCTGCCACTTCACGCAAGGAGTCCGGCGCTCCAAGCTGCTCCATGGCTACCACGGCCTCGACGCGCAGCATTTCCTCCCCGGCACCCAAGAACTCTGCTGCCACCTCCCAGTAGCTCGGGGGCGAGTGGGTACCAATCCAACGCAGCAACTCTCCACGCCGATCTTCTCCGCCGCGACCGCCGCCACCGCGCCTCCCTCCTCCACCGCGTCCAGCACGCAGAATGGAGGTCAGATACTCTCGCGCCTCCGGCTCATCGGCCGTCGCCAACACCTTGATCTTCTCCTGCATTGATTCCGCGCGCCCTTTCTTCAACTCCTTGATCAAGTCCAAAGCCTCTTCACGTGTCAATGGCTGAGAGGACGCACCCCCTGCACCCTCGAAGACGCCATCCATTACGAGCCTCGCCGGAGGCCTTGCCTTAGAGGACATCTTGATGGGCAAGTCCTCATTTACCGAACGCATGGCCGTCACAAAGCACCACTCCAGTTCGGCCTCACTCACACCGTAAGGCACCGAAAGAATCGTGTGCCCATCTGGTGCAAGGAACACATGTTGGGGGGCAATGACAAACCCATCCGCATCGGGTGCCAGTACGTTCGCACGCACGTCCACGTCCACCTGTCGGTGCTCGACGCAAGGGATGGATCCGAAGCGCGAACACGTACTACTTGAGCCATGGGTGTTGTTGGACGCCACCAGGTTGATCGTCTCAGCGGCGAGCTTGGTGATCAGCTTGTCGCGATAGACGTCCTTTACCATGCGGTCATTAGCTCGCTCACCGTCCATGTTGACCGCCACAAACACGACCTTGTTCTCGGCCTTGGCTTGGATCAGCGCCAACTCATAGGAAGCCTGCCACTCAATCCCACCAGATGAAACGGTGCCGGGGACAAGGGACAGCAGGGTGCAAGCCAGAAGTGAGCGCATGAAAAGAGACCGCCGGGGCGGAGATGGAGTGTGTGTGGATTGGGAGAAGGCCAAGGCGCCCGGTTAGAGAAGAGCGTGCAAACTCGCACATCGAGCTCTTCGTAGGGCACCCGAGGGTATTCGTAATAGAAGTGTCTTCGCTTTCCCAGCGGTCTGCTACCTCATCATTAAATTCGTTTTCCCGCACGGGTCGGCAAGCCATAGCGGTTGATTCTGTGGTTAGAGGGTCAAGAAGTGTTGTGGGCGGAGGCCAGGAATCTGTGGGGGGTAGGATGGCGCCATGCTCTATCCCCTGCTCTTCGCCTGCCTCACTTTCCCCACGGGCACAGGATCCGCACCTTCGGCCGCCGAAAACGGCCCAATCAAGGTTGCCTGCATCGGTGACTCGATCACCTATGGAAGCAAGGTCGCGGCGCGTGAGAAGAACCACTACCCCGCCCAGCTCGGCTATCTCTTGGGAGATGGCTTTGAAGTGCGAAATTTTGGCGTGGGAGGATCAACGCTACTCGGATCAGCAGACAAGCCCTACATGGGGACAACGTCCTGGAAGGAGGTCCTCGCCTGGCAACCCGACACCGTCATCATCATTCTCGGAACCAACGATACCTGCCAAAACGATCAGCGCACCAATTGGGAACACGCAGAGGACCTTGAAGACGATGCGCGGGTCATGGTGCGAGCTCTGCGCGAGGACAACGAAGGGACACGCATCCTTCTTTGCTCTCCTCCGCCGATGTTCTCGGACGCTTCGGGGCTGGCGCCCGAGCGACGTGCGGATCTTGCGGAGCGCGCACCTCGCCTTGAACAGATTGGTCGTGCCTTGCAGCAGGTTGCGCATGGCAAGAAGACGATCGAATACCACGATCTCGCGCGCGTATTTACAGCCAATGAAACCGTAGATGGGGTACACACCTCGCCGTTCGGGGCAAGAGCCCTGGCGCAGCGGCTAGCAGGAGCAATCCTCGCCAAGCGAGGCAAAGATATCCCCTCAACGGGTGCGACCGTCCTTGGCGCAGAGCTTGAGAAGAACCTCCTCAGCCTTTCGATAAGCGACTATCACGGATTTAGGCGAATGGACTTCAAGCTGCCTCAGTCTGGTGCGGCCTGCATCCTGGTCGCACCCCACCAGGGACTTCGCGGTCGACCATGGCTCTGGCGTATGCGCTTCTTCGGTCATGAACCAGCTCTCGAATTAGAGCTTCTCGATCGCGGCATGTTTCTAGCGTACGTCGACGTGGCCGGCCTCTTTGGAAGCCCCGAAGCTCTCCGGCGCATGACGGAGCTCCATGACCTCATGCATCAGGACGACGGCCCGCAGCTCTCAGGTCGACCCGTACTAATGGGTATGAGCCGGGGCGGCCTGCCCGCTCTGCACTGGGCTGCAGTCAATCCCAAGAAGACAGCTGGCCTGTACGTGGACAACGGAGTCTTTGATCTTTCCACTTGGCCCGGCGGAAAGGACGGCCAGCGCAGGGAGGCCGAGTGGGGAGAGGCTCTGGAAGCCTGGGGCTGGGACGAGGAAGAAGGCATGCGACTGGGTGACCAATTGATCTCCAAGTCTCAACGCCCAGCGAAGGAGGGAGTGCCGCTCTTCGTTGCCGTTGGACTGGCCGATGAGGTCGTTCCACCCGGACGCAACAGCTTACGGTTGGCACGGGCCTGGGAACGGCGCGGTGGCCCCGTATACCGCTGGCTCAAACCCGGCGCGCAACACCACCCTCACGGAGTGCACCCCCCCGCGTCCTTACGGCGTTCGATCCTTGCCACGCTGGGGCACTCAGCAATACCCACCGTGCAACCGGTGCCCTCTGCGGAGTATCGCGGCAGCCCAGCGGGCTGGGGCGGCGGCACATGGTGGGACGAGCTGGCCAAACTGCAGGCCCTTGGCCGCGAACATCCGGAGACCACCGTAGTTTTCTTGGGGGACTCCATTACCCAATCACTCTCGGGCGCAGGCGATCGCGTGGCTCATAAGGGAGGGGCAGGACCTTTCCATCGCGATTTCGGGCCTTCCAAAGCAATCAACTTGGGAATGAGCGGCGATCGCACGGAGCACCTCTTGTACCGCATTGAGCACGGCGCTTTGACCTCGATGGACCCCAAGGTCATTGTGCTACAGATCGGGGTGAACAACGTAGCCGCCGCAGGTCACACGGCACGCGAAACCGTGGCGGGAATCGAAGCCGTGGTGGCCTCTCTGCGCAAGCGCGAACCGCAGGCAAAAATCGTGGTCTGCGGCCCCTTCCCAGCTGGCGCTACACCCGATGACCCACGGCGTATTTGCATCAACGCCATCCACGATCAGCTCAAACCCCTCAACAAGGACGATGCTGTCCTCTACGTGGATCTACGCACGATGTTCTTGGATGTCCGGCGGATGCCCAATGGCAACATGGCCGGCGACGCCTTGCACATTTCGCCCGCGGGCAAGGAAGCCTGGATGTCGGTCATCTACTTCTCCGTCATGGACATGCTGAGCCATTGATTGACTCACCTCCCGAGTCCCCGATTCAGCACCTCATGGAAATCGGGTGAGGGTTGGGGAAGTGCGCCCGCTTGACCTCCCTGAACCCTAGCCCGGCCCCTGGCGTGTAGGAATCACGGAAGCTGACCCGCCTCCCCTAGCGCAAAACACGCCACGGCGGAAAGATGCGCGGATGAGAGAATATCTGCCGCTGCTCCTGTGCATCTCCTGCGCGCCCCAACCCGCCCGGTCCCTCGCCCAACAGGGCCCGTCAAGGCCCGAACCGGCCTCCAATCCTGCAACTCCTGAGTGGGGTGGGTTCCGGGGCAACAACAGTACGGGGATCGCTGTAGACGCCCAGCTACCCGACGTACTCGATATGGAGAGCAACCTCCTGTGGCGGACCGAGATTCCTAAGGGCTACTCCTCCCCCACCATCTGTGGAGAGCAGGTATTCATCACGGGCGCCGACAAGGAACAGCTCTTCACCCTCTGCCTTGACCGCAATGATGGTGAAGTTCAATGGCAAGCCAGCCTACCGTACGACGGCAAGCGACCCGGCGCTAACTCACCCGCCGCGCCGTCGCCGGTAACGGATGGGGAGCGAGTCTATTCACTATTCCATCACGTTGGGCTGATCACCTACGACATGGCAGGACAGGAATTGTGGCGCAAGGATCTGGGCACCATCAACATCCCTCACGGCCTGGCCACCTCACCGCTGGTGCACCAGGGGCTACTGGTTCAGATGATCGATCAGGACACCGGCTCATTCTTAGTGGGCCTTGATGCAGTAACAGGGGAGGAGCGCTGGCGTACGGAACGTAACAATGTCACTCATTCCTACTCCACGCCAACCATCTACACTCCCACCGAAGGCGAAGCTCAGATCATCGTCTCCGGCTCATTCCAGATAGCCGGCTACTCACTGCGGGATGGCTCGAAGCTGTGGTGGGTCGATGGCGGGGCTTGGCAAACGAAGGCGGTCCCGGTGATTGCCGGAGATCTCTGCATCGTCAACTCGTTCATGCTCTCTACTTCTGAAATGGGTGTTCCGAAATTCAGCGGCACGTTTGAAGAGCTACTCGAGTTGCGTGACGAGAACGCCAACGGCTTCATAGACCGGGAGGAGTGGGATCACGAGCTCATCCAGCAGATCTGGTTCATTCTGGATCTGGATGGGGATTTACGCCTGAATTCGGACGATTGGGACTACGCCCTTGCCACCACTCGCGCTCTCGGTGGGCTCTTCGCCATCCAACTCGGTGGCAGCGGCAACGTCACCGACACACATGTCCGCTGGTTCGCAGATGACCGGCGCGGATTGCCCGACATTCCCTCACCTCTTGTGCTAGATGGGACCATCTACATGGTCAAGCGCGGGGGAATCTTCACGGCTCTGGAGGCGTCCACGGGGAAGGTGCTGCAGCGGGGCCGCGTGGGCGAGTCCGACGCCTACTACGCATCCCCCGTGGCTGCGGGCAAGCGCATTCTTCTGGCAAGCCAATCAGGCCAACTCCTTATCCTTGATGCCGACCAGGGCTGGGAAGAAATCTCAGCAGGAAGCGTGGACGAAGAAGTCTGGTCGACCCCCGCGGTCGCAGGACAGCACGTCGTCGTGCGCTCGCAGAGCGCCCTCTATTGCTTCGGTCCGAATCCCGGTTAGAAGGTCCTTCGGACGAAGGGCGCGTCAGTCCGGAAATCTCAAGGTGGAGCGCATCATGGGCATGTAGGGCCCAATCCGATCCGAGGTGGCCAGCATTTCTTCGACTCCACTCGAAGTGCCCTCCTGCTGCATGATCCGAGCTTTGGCAAAGATCCTCTGCGCCTCGATCCGGGTCCTGAAGGGTTCGTCTTCTTCCATGGGGTCCAGCCGGGCAAGGCTAGCGCGCGCCTCATCCAAGCGACCCGCCCGACAGAAGGCCAAGGACTGAAGGAACGCTGGGCGCGCGGCAGAGGCATTCCAATTTTCCTGGATGTACTCCTGCATGGTAGAGGTGCCTCTCTCGTTCAATGTCGCCCATTGGGTCTCGTACCACACCGTCGCCAATGGGGGCATCCGGGCCGCCTCGCGCAACTCCGAGACCCGTTCCGGATCTCCATCGCGCACAGCCTGAATCAGATCCGCCATTGCCTGGACCCAATCTCCAGCATCCTTTGCACCTGCCAATGGACTCGTGCTGCAAGCCCGTACAAACACCTCAACCAGCTTATTTAGGTCGGCGGAATGGGAGCCGGGGCAAACGAGTGGCCATTTCCTGAAGTAAATAGATAGGTCATTGAAGACGAGCGGAAGTGCTCCACCCAGACCGTCAATATAGGCTCGCCAGCGCTCCGCCATCAACGTCCCGGCTTCTTCGAAGCGACCCTGGTACACGTAAGTTTCATACAAGCCCCGATATGCTGTGAAGCGTATGGGGTCCGATGGCAAAAGGCAGCGGTCCATGTCCACCAGCAATTCCACAAGAATGGCCTGCTTGTTCTCATGCCGACCACATAGCCCTTCGCCTACGGCCTGATTCAAGCGCGCGTGCAGCGTCAGTCGACTGTCCGGACCTGCGGACCTCGACAAGCGGGAAACAGCGCTCTCAAACAGCGGTTGGATGCGTTCAAGGTGGTCACCCCCGCCATCCTGAAGCCGCAACTCCATAGAGGCCAAGTGGATGGTGGATGTTGCCAGGCCAAATTCCGCAAGAGCCGCGCGGACGTCACCGTCACCAAAAACACTCACAACCCGAGTCTTGAGGGTGCTGTACCTACCCAGGGCCACCGAGTGCTCGCCGAGCTTGTAGTTCACCCAACCCTCGAAGGCGAGCGCATCTAATACCCATTGATGATTGGGCCCAAGAAGGCTCTCCAGGGTATTTGTCGCCGTTTGAGCATTATGCGCGAGGCCGAGAACCACGCCCCCGAGCTCAACCTGCAGGTGCATAACTAGGAGTTCAAGGTAGGCAGCCCTCGCGGACTGATCCGACCCCAAACCCTTAATCGCATTTTCCAAATCGAGCACCAAATCCTGCACCGCGTAATCGCCGAGAACCTCAGCCCCTGATCTACCGAGCATCCAGTTGTCGACCCAGGCATGGGCCAAAGACTCCGCTTTTCGCAGTCGAGAAGTCTCATCGGAAAACCGTGACAGAAGGTCGGCCGCCCGAACTTGGTCCTCCATCGCACCCTCCAGGTCGCCGTTACGATTCTTGTAGTAAGAGTGCAGCGTCAAGAGCCTGGCCCTCTCCCGAGCATCAGTGGTTCCTTGGTCATCCTCAATGCTCAATGCCAATTCGATCAACGCTAAACCCTCTCCGGTAAGACCCCTTTCGCAAAAGAGGCCCCCTGCACTCGATATCAATGAGATTCGGATCTTCTTGGAAAAGTCATCCTCTCCATGCACCTGACGCAGGGCACCTATTAGTTGCTCCACCTCCTGCGCATCGATCCCCTTCACTCCAGTGCCCACGGCATGGATCATCCGCGTGGCGAGTTCCAAAGCGCCCTCAGTCTGCTCTCTCAGCTCAGCCTGCCGCTTAGCGCCGATCAGGGCGCCGGCAATCATGACCACCATCACGGTCCCCGCGATAATCGCTCTACGGTACCGACGACGGATCAAAGCCAATCGACGGCCGATTCCCATTCCCACTACAGGTTGACCGCCGAGAGCGTGCTCCAACTCCCGGGCAAGGGCACCCGCATCCGGATAACGATCTTCTGAATTCTTCTCCAGACATCGTCCGACAATGGAGCGCAGAGTCCGGGACTCGGAGCGGGAAAACCCACCTAGGATGCTGGGCATCGGCTCGGGTTCTTCGTTCAGAATCAAATGCATGACAGCACCTGGAGTTCCGCTACCGAATGGACGACTTAGCGTCAGAACCTCGAACAGGATCGCGCCCAGAGCGAAGACGTCCGAGCGCTTGTCAGCCCCACGCCGGTCGCCACGGGCGAGTTCGGGACTCATGTACGCCGGAGTACCCAGAACTTGAATGGTCCGTGTCAGGGAGGCGTCGTCCTGAATCCTTGCCAATCCAAAGTCGGCCACCATCAAGCTTCGGTCATTGGCAATGAGTATGTTTGCAGGCTTGAGATCCAGGTGCAGAATCCCCGCCGCGTGCAGGGCGCCAACTCCCCGCATGGCATTCAGTAGGCGGGCAACTAAAGCCCGCGAATCCCAGTGGCCTTCTCCCTTTTGATACTCAGTCAACTCATCGGCAAGGGTGCGGCCGTCTCCCACGAGAGCGGTGACCAGTACGAAGGCACTCTCCTCCTCAAGCCGGCCGGTAATGCCAACAAGAGCCGGATGACGCACCCGTGATGCAGCCTCCAGTTCTACATTCAGGCGCATTAGGCCCTCAGGACTAGACTGGTACAGGGGATGGATGATCTTGAGTGCCACCGCGTGCCCATCGGAGTCCTCCGCGGCCCAAACCGTGCCAGTCGTTCCTTGACCGAGCTTCTTAGTTAGGACGTAGGAGCCCAGCATTTCTCCCGCGCTGTAGCGCGACGGATCGACGGTCAGGCGGGAGAGTTCCAGCAACTCGCCGATGCGCTCTTCCAGGGGAGCGCGTAGAGATTCGGGCGCCTCTTGGATAATGCTACGCGCCAGAACCTTGGGTTCGACGTCGTCACTCTCCAAGCCGTCCAGCCAGAGGGCCAACAGTGAATCGACCGTCTCCTCCTCGCGTTGCGCCCCCTCTCTTTGCTCCGGGCGTTCTTGAGACTGCCGTTTTGCCATTTTTCTTTCTGCACCCCGTCCGTGTCGCCTGGGGCATACGGAAGGGCCAGCCCGTTCCTCCATGTTATGCCTGCCAGAGCAGACCGGATACTCAATTTCGGGCCGTCAGGAGACGATTCCGAGGAAATTGGGGGTGTGGCTTGGAAACACCGTTGGCAATTGACTGTTTCCCAAACGCACCGAGAGTATCTCGGCCATCACGTCGCGGTAGTCCGTAGTCACCGCCAGATCTCCCTGGTCCAACTGACTCGCCTGGAGCCCGGGCCAGGTTCCGTAGGCTTGACCACCATTGACGTTCGGGCCCATCGCGAACATCACGTTGCCGTGTCCGTGATCCGTCCCGGCAGATCCGTTCTCGGCAGCTCTGCGACCGAATTCCGACTGGGTCACGAGGGTGTATCCGTGGGAATCTCCCTTCATGTCCAAGTGAAACGCTTCCAAGGAACGACTGAAGTCATCCAGCATAGTCGCCATGGTGCCCGTAAGAGGCCCCTGTTCACTGTGGTGATCCCAGCTGTGGAACGTCACGGCCCCAGCCTCGAGATCGATGTCCGCTTTCATCATGACGGCGAAGTTACGCAGGGCCGTACCGAACATAGTCGCCGGATAGGTGGCTCCGTTGGCCGGGATGTAGCCGTCGAAGTCCACCGCTGCCAACAGGTCGATTGCCGCCAGTGAGCTGACCGTAGCCGTGCCCATGGGGGCGGGAGATGTGTCGTACATCGCACTGATCGTGGCTCGCCGGGCAGAAGCCGTCAGAGGATCCCCCGGGAACAGGAAGTTCGTGGGATCTTTGATCGCCAGAGCCCCGGGACCCTCGGCCAACACTTGGGGCAGGATGTACTCCTGGGCGATGGCTCGCAGATCTCCAACGCCCAAGGGGGAAATGGTCTGCAGGTGGCGACCCAGCCAGCCCGAGGTGATCGAGGATGAAGGCATGTTGGGTGTAGCCTTCTGAATCAAACGGGTGGACTCGAAGTGCGAGCGAGTAGGATCCGGCGAACCGGCCGCGTGAATAAACGCGAGATCTCCGTCCTGCCACGCGCCAAGGAGAGGCGCTGCAGCCGGAGCGAGACCGAAGAAGCCGTCCAGGTCCACGGCACCGTTCGTCTGTCCGGGGGGAGGAACGGCAAGGGTCGGACGCAGGTTGTAGATCTCGCCGTCACCGTAGGGAACCACCGTCGTCAGGCCGTCCATGCCGCCGTGCATGAACACCGAGATCAGCGTATCCCGAGAGGAGCCCCTTCCACGCCCGCGACCCAGGGCCACGGTCGGCAGGGCTGCGGCGGCGGCAGCGGTGAAAGCCGTACTCCCGCGGAGCAGACCTCTGCGCGTCAGTTCGTTGTATTCCTCGCAACCTGAATGATCGTGATGCTGCATGGTGTGTCCTTGTTGTTGCGACTGAAGGCTAGTAAAGCTGGTAGCTGGGGCTCGAGGCGGCGAGAGCAATAGCCTCCCTCGCGGTGGTAACGTTCCAACTGGCAATCCCATCCACGTAGGACTGCACAATCTCGCGGTCCTCACCGCGCATGGTTCCACCACACAGCACCTGGTCCAGGCGCCGAGTCACCTGGCTCTGAGAAATGCCCCCCAGGATCAGCCCAATGGAGGAGTTGGGAACCGTCACTCCCGGCAGTTGGTTGGACAAGAGGAAGGAAGCCAGTGCCCAACGATTCAGGACGTCTCCCCCCCAGGCCTGGATGCGATCCGGTGCCCCATCGGGAGTGTGCCAATCGTGGGGCGCGTGTCCCATGGCCGCGAGAGCGCTGATGACGCCCACCGGGTCTGTGACCTGGGCCCCCGTCTGACGCAGGAGGCTGATCAACAGGTGGAAGGGGCGCTTGAGCTTCGGGTTATTCCACGGCGCAGCCTCTCGGAAGGTCTCGGGCTGGAGGATAGCCCTCACCATGGCCTCGATGTTCCCGCCGGTGCTCAGGTAAGTGGTCTCTACCCGATGCATCACTGCCGAAGGTGGGTCCACGCCCAGCAGCCACGACGCCAACTTACGAGAGATGCGCCGAACGGTGGAGGGGTGGTTGGCGAGGATGGAGAGCACCGTGAGCCCGTCGTTCAGGCCACCGCCGGCTGGAATCGTCTGGCCGAGAACCGTCTTCTGCCCGTTGTCGTGGCGGCTGGGAATGAAGAGGAAGTCGCCCAGATTTCCGGACTGGGCCGGCATGAAAGCCCAGCCCGTGAAGCAGCGAGTCACCTCGGTCACGTCAGTCTCGGTATAGGGACCGGACACGCCGAGGGTGTGCAGCTCCATCAACTCGCGGGCGTAGTTCTCGTTGATACTCCCGGCCTCGCTGGCGTAGTTGTCCAGGTAGTAACTCATCGAGGCACCCTGGGCATTGGCCAGGAGCAGATCGTGGAAGGTCCCGGACGGAGCGAGCACGTTGGCCCGAACGGCGGTGCGATCGTCCACCATCTTGAGGATGCGCTGCAGGCTGTCCTCGTTCTGCAGAATGTTGAAGTGATCGGACCAGAACTCCACGAGGCGCTCGTAGAGTTGACGCTTGCTCATCATCGAACGCAGGATGGTCGCGGAGCGAAGTTCACGCAGCAGACTAGCGGTGGTGTTGGTGGGAGGGCCATTGGCATTCCAGATGGCCTGGGCGGATAGGGCCAGATTCGGGAATGTGGCCAGAATCTGGTCCATCGCACTGTCATCGATGCTGGCGGGGTTGAGCTGCTCATCGATCCAGGCGTCGTAACCCATGGCCTCTGCCCGAGCCAACTCATCCAGCGTGAACCCCTGGGTCGCGTGGTGCATCAAGGTGACAAGCTCATCGTGCACCATGGGCGGAGACTCCTGTCTTCCGTGGCCCTTCGCCATGGCACGGGCCGCAGTCAGCGATGCGGCACCCAGACCCACCATTCCGCACACAACCGTGCGCCGGCTCACCCTCCCCCTTTCAGAGTCTGCCCACGTGTCAGGGCGGGGTGCGGTGCGTGGATGAACGGCTTTGGGTTGGAACGGTGAAGCCATGGTGAGAAGGGTAAGGGTCAGCGTAATGGGCGTGGGGGACGGGTCCGGAAACCTCAAACCATCTATCGTGTATGAGGTTCTGCCCAATCTCAGCAAATAGTCGTTTTCGATAGGCAAAGCGGAGATTGCTAGTGCGTCCCCTCAGCCCTGAAACAATGATGGGGGCATGATCGATAAAGACCCTAACCCACGGTGGGCTGGAACCGATCCAAGCCGTACCTGGCCAAGCTGGACCGGCATGGTAGGGGCCATGCCAGGCCTCCTTCTGTTTTCAGCCGGCGCCCTGGTTCTGGCCGCGATGCTATGGGGCCCCGATGGGGTCTTCACGGGGACGGGGATGAATGACTGGATGATGGAATTGTCCGGAAGCCTCACGGGTCTCGCGATCATGGTCCTGCCGGGCCAAGCGTTCTTTCTCCTCGCAGCAATTATCCCGGCCCTACTCTCGTCTCGACCATGGAAGGAGCGGCTCGGACTCCGGCGGCCCGCCATCTCCACAAGAACGTGGCTTGCCCTTGCTCTGGCGACGCCAACAATTCAAGTCTGCAGCGCCCTCTTCGCCAGCCTATTCTTCGACCTAACAAAGCCATCCTCCCACCTTGAACAGTTGAGCAACCTGCTCTTGGGACAGAGCGGGCTGGGTCTTGTGTTAGTCGTGCTCTGCGCTGCCGTCCTGCCGGGACTGAGCGAGGAGCTGTTCTTCCGCGGCTTCGTGCGTGAGGGACTCGCACGGCGACATGGCTTTGCCCTCGCGATTCTCGTGCCCGCCGTGTTCTTCGCGGCCGCCCACATGGACCCCATGCATTCCACGGCCGTGCTGCCATTGGGTATCTGGTTTGGACTAATTGCATGGTGGACCCGCTCCACAATTCCCGCCATGTTGGCCCATGCAACGAACAACGCCTTTGCAATTGTGGCCGGAAACCTCGCAGGGGAAGAGGCCGCTAACCAAACGGCAATAGAATCCATAACCCAAGCCCAAGGGGCTGTGGTCGCGGCCTACGGGCTGAGCTTTGTTCTGCTCATCTTAGGACTCATGAGCTTGAGGAAAGAGCGGACCCGGAACGAGGCCGCATAAACCGGGCTGCCCATGCCTGTTCCCCTTCCCCGTTCCGCCACCCTCGCCTATTGCCTGGCTGCTCTGGGTCTTGCGCTGCTGATCCTTCCCCTGCAGCTCGCGGCACCCCGCTTCTATCAGGAAATTCACGGCCTCGACCTCACGACTCTAGCGATCATCGTGATTGCGGTCCGACTCCTGGATGTTCTGTTGGCGCCCGTCGTCGGGCTGGTATCCGATCGGTTGCGCACCCGGTTCGGGCGCCGACGCCCTCTACTTGTAATGCTCGTGATACCCCTCGCAGGGAGTGTTGCCATGGCCATGGATCCTGTTCCAGGGGCAAGCACGACGTGGTTCACCCTGGCCTTCTCCTTGTCCTTGATCCTCACCACGACCGTGGCTGTGCATCACGAATCCCTAGGACTCGACCTGGTCGGCGGCCACGACCGTCGCACACAGTTCTGGGCCCTAAGAGATGGGTGCTTCTTGCTCGCAGCGCTCATCCTCGTCCTCACGTGGAATCCGCTCACTCCCATGACGCAGGGCTGGCTTAGTTCGTGGGTGCCGATTGTCATCCCCTTCACCTTCATCTCCGTCCTTCTGTGCGTGCGTGCCCTTCAAGAGAATCGTCATTCTCAAGAGGAAGTACGCTCCCCCTCCACCATCGGACAAGACCTAAGGGCCACGGTGCAAAGTCGTACGTTCCTTGCCCTCTGCGGAGTGCATTCACTGGCCATTGCCGGTCTTGCCGCCCAACTGACTCTGGCGCCCGCGTACCTTAATGAGGTCGTGCGACTGAATGGAGAAAGAGCCCTACCTATAACTCTGGAGAGCGCCTTGGCCGGTTTACTTGCTTGGGCCCTGCTTGCCCCGCGATGGGAAAAGCTGACCGGCCTCAGAGTGGCGTTGGCCATTTGGATCGCAGCGCATGCCGGCTGGTGGTTCTTGGACGTAGGCGACCAGGGTGGCCTTCTTCAACTCGCAGGCCTTTCGGGATTTGCAATGGGCGGTGTGCTCTGCATGTCTTCTTCCATTTTCGCAGATACGCCCGCGCTTGTGCGTCGAGCCCACGGGCACCGGTTAGAGGGTTTGCACTCAGGCCTATGGATGAGCACGCGCAAGGTGCCAGCCAT
>JAPKBO010000246.1 GCA_028823395.1 Planctomycetota bacterium
CGGGGCTGAAGGCCGTCTACTGCTACCAAGACGGCCAGACCGACGATGCGGCTCTGTGCCGAGCCGTGGTTGCCTCGGCAGCCGAGTTAGGCGCGCGAGTGGCTCTGGGCGCGGAGGTCCTCGGTGCTGAACGTCACTCTGACCTTTGGCGGGTGCGCTTGAAGTTGAACGATGAGGTCTTGGAGGTGGACACGCGCCTGGTGATCAACGCGGCCGGCCCCTGGGCCAACTCCGTATTGAACGGATTCACGCCTGCTCCGCCTCGGCGCGAAGTGGAGTTAGTGGGTGGAACACACATCGAGGTCGAAGGGCCCATGAAGCAGGGCATCTACTACACCGAAGCAGCCTCCGATCGCCGTGCGGTATTCGTCATGCCCTGGCGGGACCACACCCTGGTAGGAACGACCGAGATGCCATTCTCGGGCGATCCCAGCAAGGTGACCCCCGAACCAGAAGAGGTGGACTACCTATTGGGCGTACTCGATCACTACTTCCCCAACCATTCGCGGAAGATCCTAGATGCCTGGACGGGATTGCGGGTGCTACCCAAAGGAGACGGGCGTGCCTTCCACCGGTCGCGGGAGGTCATCTTGTCCCCTGATGATGAACAACGGCCCAGTTTCGTGACCGTCTACGGCGGCAAATTGACCGGCTATCGGGCCACGGCCGCACGGGTCCTCGCACTTCTGCAAAGCAATCTACCTAAGGCACAAGCCAAGGCAGACACCAGGACGCTGTTACTACCGCCCGATCCTCAGCTGGAATAGGGGCCTATTACTGGCGGAGACCTACCGGCCCGCGACTAGCCAGGCCGAACCGTGATGTCGCCGTTGACGACGAGCTGGCAGCCCAGGCGCGCTGTGGCCTCAGAACTGAATTGGCTCGCCAATTCCAGCTCCTCCTCCGTCCCCGGGCTCAGGTTGTCCGCGCCTTCCTCTACGACCAAGATGCAGACGCCACAGGCGCCAGCCTGACAGCCGAAGTCCGCAGGTGCGTCCGAAGCCTCGCATGCAGTCAGGAAAGATCCGCCAGCCTCGACTTCGAGAGTGGCGCCAGTGTGGGAAAAGGTCACGATGGGCATGATGGGTCGAGCTCTGGAGGCTGGGTTGGACCCCGAGACACTTGATGCCGGGGTCAGAATCGATGAGGCGGCGGAGCCGCTCCGCACCTTCCGTAAGGGTGAGCCAGAATAGGGAACAGAGTCGCCGAGGGCACTTGAAATGGGAGTTTCCTTGGCTGCGCTGCTAGGCTTCCAATAATGCACCTGCATCCGCCCCCTTCTCCCGAACCAAGACCGGGCCCCCCCGGCGATCCCCCACGCGAGCCGGCCTCCGGGCCCAAGAGCAAGATACAGGTCTGGCTGGTGCGGCACGGCGAGGTGGAACAGGCCTTCGCAGAGCAAGCCTACGGTTCACGGGACGTACCACTCTCTAGCCGTGGAGAAGAGCAGACTCGGGCAGCGGCTGAAGCCCTAGCCACGGCGGAGATCCAGCGGGTCGTATCCTCGCCTCTGCAACGGGCACTGCGCCTTGGAGAAGCCATCGCTTCTCGCAGCGGAGCTGAGTTACGCATCGATCCCCGCCTTGGCGAAATAGACCGGGGGGAATGGCAGACGCTTGGACGAGCCGAATACCTTGCACGCTGGGAAGAACAAGCAGAGGAGTACTGGCGAGACCCCGCCCGCTGGTGCGGCCACGGAGGTGAAAGTGAGGCCGATCTATGCACCCGGACCTGGGCGGCCTTTGAAGAGGCGACCGAGGGAGTATCGCGCCTGGTTGTCGCAGCTCACCGCAATGTGGTGCGTTCGATTCTGGCCCATGCCCTGGGATTGCCCTACGGCCAGAGCCACGCACTCAGTCTGGATCCCGGCCACGGTGCACTACTCGAGGGCAGCGAGTCAGGCTGGGCCCTGATCCGCTTCGGTGCCGGACCTGAGGCCGGACCGTGAGAGTCCTGTTCCTCTCGCCCGTGGTGCCTTGGCCTCTGCGGTCAGGCGGACGCATACGAACCTTTGAACTCCTGCGAGGCCTGACACAAATCGAACCCCGCCCACAAGTGCACCTGCACTGTGTGGAAGATCCACCCCCGGAGCCAGAACCCAGCTTCGAACCGGGATCCCTTGTTCATACTTTCCAGGGGTACGCACGCAGCACAGCTCCCTTCAGCTTGCGCTTGAACTCCCCTCCCCCTGTGCGCTGGTTCCACTCGGGTTCCTTGCGTCGTTTCCTCAACGATGAGGCTCGATGGGAAGACTGGGACCTCGTACATCTGGACGAGTTGCTGCTCCTACCCTACCTACCCCAAGAGCTTCCCTTGCCCCTAGTCGTTCACCATCACAAGCTCGATCTGGACCTCGCTGAGGCACTGGGTCAAAAGAACTCGGTCTGTTCACGCTGGAGGCATCTCGAGCAAGCTGCTTGCTCACGCACTCAACACCATGTGGTCTGTGGCCGCGAAGATGCACAGCGACTGTCCGCGCGACACGAGCACATCCGTCCACACGTCATTCCCTGCGGCGCCGACACCAACGCATTCCGACCGGAGGAGCGCCAGCCCGTCGAAGGCAGACTGCTGTTCCTTGGGAGCCTGGATTACGAACCCAACTTGCGCGCCCTGGAGGGATTCCTGCCCCGCTTCCAGGCAGCGCGCGCCCGCGATGCTCGCCTCCACCTGCAGATTGTGGGAGCGCGGCCCGATGCTCGCATTCGGAATCTGATCGGAGACGGTATCGAGTTAGAACCGGACGTCCCGGACATCCGCCCTTTCCTGCGGGCTGCCGAAGCACTCGTCGCGCCTTTGGAGGTTGGCGGTGGATCGCGGGTCAAGATCTGCGAGGCTCTGGCCGCAGGCTGCCCGGTCCTCGCCAGCTCTTGCGCAGCAGAAGGCCTAGAACTGGTGCCCGGCGAGCACCTGATCGTGATTTCAGATCAGAGTGAGTGGCCCGACGCCTTGGTGGAACTCGTCCAGGCCCCCGATGCGGCCCGCTCCATGGCCCTTGAGGGCCGCCAGAGAATCCGCACCCGACATCATTGGCCTGCCCTGGCCACCCGCCTTGCCGCAACCTGGGCGAGTTGCCTCCAAGATCCAACGGAAAACACCCCATCATCCTAGGATGAAACCCATGTGCACCATCTTGTTCACCTCAACCCGGCAAGCCTTCCTCCTGCTCCTCATGCTGATGTGCCATGTGACACCAGTGAGTGCACTCGCCCAGCAGGACGGCCCCCCCGACGGCCGGGAGATCGTGGAGACTCTCCTCGACGAGTTGGCCAACTACGTACGCAAGAGCGGTAGAGATGATCCGGGCGACAGCGCGGCGATGAAGCGTATCGATCAACTTGGGAAGGAGTTCAAGCTCTCGGGTCCCAAGGACAAGAAGTCCATCATCCGTGGGCTCGAGCGCGTTTTCTTGGCCAAGCGCAGAGCGGAGAAGGACGGATCACAGAAGACGGCGCTGTTCATTCTCGCAGCACGCGGTCTGGGGGGCATGGGAACCGATGCGACGGCCCCACTATTGAAGTGGATTGACAGTTCACGGCACAAGAACGACCTTGCCTTGCAGCGCGAACTGATCCTGTCCTTGGGACGAACCAAGTCCAAGAAAGCGCGCAAGGAGTTGCAGGACCTGCTCAAGGACGTTCGCCCCACGTTCAAGAGTGCCGCAGCCACAGGCCTCGGAATGTTCACTCATGAGCCTTCAAAGGTGCGCAAGGAGCTCTTCGAAGACCTCCTGAAGGCCTTGATGCAGGCCCGGGCCAACTCCCTTGGACAGAACACTACTGCCCAGGAAATCTGGAGCGCGCTCAACGGACCCTCCACGAGTTCCATGCGCAAGCTCTCGAGAGCATCCGAAGGCAGCCCAGAAGCTTGGCAGCGCTGGTGGAACAAGAACAAGCGCCGCGATTGGGACAAATAGTCCCCTCAGGCGAGCCAAAACCCAAGACTCAGAACGAAACTCAGTCCCTGTCGATCTCGCTTCGGAGGCCGCGCCCGACCTTGAAGGCAACCCGACGGCCAGCTGAGATCTGAATCGGACTGCCCGTGTTGGGGTCGCGGCCCTGCCGTGCCTTAGTGCAGCGCACCTCAAAAGTGCCGAAGCCCGTCAAGGTCACGGATTCGTCAGCCTTCAGGCCTTCACGAATCCCCGACAAGACGGTGTCGACGAGTAAGCCCGCCTTGAGCTTTGAGGTAGGCAGTTCCTCAGCTACGAACTGAATGAGAGCATTCTTATTCAA
>JAPKBO010000247.1 GCA_028823395.1 Planctomycetota bacterium
TGGACTCTTGGTCCATCGCCCCCAGCTTGCCCCAGGGGCTCACGTTGGATGGCCTGAGCGGAATGCTCGCGGGCACCCCCACCGTCTCGATTCCAGAGTTACCTTTCGTCGTCACAGCAGTGGGCCCAGGTGGATCGACCCAAATCACGCTCACCTTCAGGGTCCATAACGCCCCTCGCTTCCTGTACAGCACGGGCCCCCAGGACACGGAACTGTCCGCCTATGCGGTGGGTGCAGCCGACAATAATCTGGAGTTCGGCCCCATCCAAGAGACCGGGGCCCTGACGCCGGGGCCGGAGCAGATCATCTTTCACCCCGGGAACAACTTCGCCTTCGTTCCCAACCGCGGCCTTCCTGGACTGGCAGGGAGCGTCTCAAGCTACTCGATCACTTCTTCCTCGGGTCGTATAAGTCACCTTGGGGAAGTCCCCAGCGGGGAAGGGCCACGCCAGCTCACTCTGAATGCCGATGGGAGTACGGCGCTCGTTGTCACCCATGAAGACAATCGTCTCTACAGCTATGCCGTGGATGCATCCACTGGCCAGCTGACCTACCTGAGTGACACACTCACCAATACAGGTCCAACCCAGACTGCGGTAGCTCCCCTCGGACGGTTCGCCTACGTGCTTCACGATCAATCGGCGGACATCACTATCCATCCGATAGACCCGGTCACAGGTGCGGCTGGGCCCATGACACAGGCCATCAACTATTGGGTCACCCCGCCCTCTGACATTGTCATCAACGGTGCGGGAACAATCGCCTACATAGCCTTCGCAGGCGACAACTCACTGCAGAGCTTCCAAATTGACCCTACGGATGGATCTCTAAGCCCGCATGCCGTGGTCACGCTTCCCGACGGGCCCCGGTCCGTAGCCCTCTCCCCCTACGACGATTTCCTCTACGTGGCGTGCGAAGGTGCCGACGTACTCGAGACCCTCGAGTTGGACCTAGCCACCGGGCATGTGATTCAGTCCAGCTCCACGCCCACAGACGATGCTCCGATCCGGGTAACTCTCGACGAGACGGGGCTGTTTGCCTTCGTGCTGCACTCGGGTGCACATACGATACGTACATTCACTGTCGATCCGACGAGCCACGTTGTGTCGGCGGGAGCAACAGTGCGAGCCCGTCCATTAGCGACGAACATCAGCGTGTACCAGGGCGAAGCGCCAGCACAGCCACAAACAGAGTTCCTCTACGTCCTCGGAGGGAGCACCGAAGACTTGAGCGGGTTCAAGTTTGATGCGACCACGGGCCAACTGGCACCGATTTCCATCGACACACTCGCTGGCACAGACCCAATGGATCTGGTTGTCGACCCACTGGGCCGCTTTGTGTTTGTGGCACACCAACTGAGCGCCGAACTGTCCGTATTCCAAATCTCACCGGGATCGGGCAGCCTCTCTGAGAGCTTGCCGCGTACAGCTCTCTCCGAGCCGCCTGCGTCCCTCGGCATCGACGCAGGAGGCCGCCATCTGTTCGTCACGCTTCCTCAGAGCGCACAGGTACTGGCCTACTCAATCCACCCATCCACGGGCGAGCTCGACTTTGTATCTGCAGCAGCCACAGGTTCCGGACCGGGCGCTGTCAACTCAGACCCCACAGGCCACTTTGTCTATGTATCCAACGCCGGAGGATCAACGGACACCCTCAGTAGTTATCGCTTCGAGGAAGGCCAGTTCACATCGGGGCCACAGTTCATCTCCGCCCCTGGAAGACCCGGACCGGTCAGGTTCTCCCCTTCCGGCGAGCACCTCTACGTGGCTCTTGCTGGCTCCAACCTCATCGTCCCCTACCTCATCCACCCAGTCTCCGGCAGTCTAACCTTGGAAGCTTCTGGCTCCGCACCCGCCAAAGGCAATCCGGAGGTGTTCGATCCACATCGCAATGGCGCCTACGGGTTCTCGGCCGCATCTACCTCAAATGGGGGGGTCGGGGAGATCAAGCGTTACTCCATCGACAACGCCGGCGCCTTGGCCTTCGTGGAAGCAACAGCCAGCGGAATAGGGCCCGTCACGCTTCGTGGCGGATCGTCAGGCGACTACCTCTTCGTCCTGAATGGAACCAGCGACGATCTGGACGTGTTCGGTATCGATGCGCCAACGGGAAATTTGACGCGCCTAGGCACCTATGCTGTCGGAATGGATCCCACCGCCCTGGGCCTCAGCAAGCGCTGGTAGGAAAGCCAGAGCCAAACGCAGCGACCAGCGGGGAATCCACGGACGTGAGGCGCTAGGCTTGGGCGTCGACGAGGGAGGATCTCCCCGTCCATCCAAAATTGCACATAGCACTGGCCATTATTGTCACCCTCGTTTTCTGGACGCTCGTGGTCCAAGGACAGGATCGGATCACAGGTAGGCCGTTCGCCACACGTAGCCCGGTTCGAGCGAGGAAGGGAATGGCCGCTACTTCCCAGCCGCTGGCGACGAGCACGGCCCTGCACGTTCTTCGATCTGGCGGGCACGCGGTGGATGCAGCTTTGGCCGCGAATGCCGTCCTGTGCCTGGTGGAGCCCACCGGGGCAGGATTGGGGGGCGACATGTTCGCCATGGTCTGGGATGCGACAGAGAAGAAACTGCATGGCATCAACGGGTCAGGGCGCTCCCCACGTTCCCTGACCCTTGAGCGTCTCCAGCAGGAAGGCTCCATTCCCCCGCGCGGACCGCTCAGCGTCAGCGTTCCAGGCTGTGTGGACGGGTGGTACCTACTGCACGAGCGCTTCGGACGGGTCCCCTTTGCAGATCTATTGGCCCCGGCGATCGACTACGCCAAAGGGGGCTTTCCCGTCTCCGATGTGATCGCCCACGAGTGGGAGCAAAACGTCCAGGCTCTTTCAGGCTTCCCGACCTTTGTCGAAACTTTCACCCGTTCGGGGCGCGCTCCGAGGGCGGGCGAGATCTTCTCCAACCCCCACCTCGCTCGCACTCTTGAGATCCTAGCCCAGGAGGGACGGGACGCTTTCTACAAGGGACGCCTGGCCGAGCAGATGGTTGCCCACATGCAGGAGCACGGTGGGTACCTGAGCTTGCAGGATCTCGCTGAACACGGAGGTGAATGGGTCACGCCCTTGTCCACGAGTTACCGGGGAGTGAACGTCTGGGAGCTGCCCCCCAATGGCCAGGGTATCGCGGCACTGCAAATGCTAAACGTGTTAGAACGCTTTGAACTGGAAGGCATGGGTTGGGGGAGCGCAGATCACCTGCACGTCTTGATCGAGGCTAAGAAGCTGGCTTTCGAAGATCGCGCAAAATTCTACGCGGACCCTGCATTCGCACAGATCCCGATCAATCAGCTGATTTCCAAGGACTACGCGGCCGAACGAGCTCAGAGCATTGATATGGGACGGGCACGCAAGAGCCCTGTTCCGGGTGACCCCACCGCCCTCGAAAAAGGTGACACCGTTTACCTTTCGGTAGCTGATGAGGCCGGCAACATGGTCTCGCTGATCCAAAGCAACTACCGTGGAATGGGGTCGGGTATGACTCCCCCAGGATTGGGATTTGTGCTCCAGAATCGCGGTGAGTTATTCTCACTAGATCCGAGCCACGCGAACGTGTTCGCGCCGGGCAAGCGTCCCTTCCACACAATCATGCCAGGCTTCGCCACTTGCGGGGGCGAGGCTTGGCTATCGTTTGGCGTCATGGGCGGTGCAACCCAACCACAAGGACACGTACAAGTTCTCACGAACCAACTCGACTTCAGGATGAACATCCAAGAAGCCGGAGATGCGCCGCGTGTCATCCATCAGGGCTCGAGTTGCCCGACCGGACAACCCCCTTCCTCGGGTGGCCGGGTCTCAGTCGAGAGCGGCGTTCCCGCCAGGGTGCGTGAGTCGTTGGTGCGCCGGGGTCATGTGCTAGAAAACACCACCGGGCAGTTTGGCGGCTACCAGGCCATTGAGTGGGACTCTGCCAACGCCAGCTATTGCGGGGCCTCCGAGTCCCGCAAGGATGGCCACGCAGCGGGCTACTGACCCAATCGGAACTTCCGGTCTCACATAGAGACACTCTTGGGCGAAACTCGCCGTGCGCCATAGGTAACGTCAGATGGATAACTCCACCACATGAGCTACTTTCTAGGAATCTGCATAATGGATCCTAGCTATGCGCACCCTGTCCAGTACCAAAATCGTCGCCCTACTTCTGTTCGTAGGGGCCTGCTCAGGTGGCGGGGGCGGGGGTGCGACGAATCCAGGCAGTGGTTCAATTGATCCGCCCACGAACCTCT
>JAPKBO010000248.1 GCA_028823395.1 Planctomycetota bacterium
GAACTCCCTCAGAGGCCCCCCAGAGGCGCCTACGCCAAGCGTTCTTGGAGCCAGGCACCCAGAGCTTGGATCTCCTCCGTGCAGACCTGGTGCTGCATGGGGTAGTCGTGCCAGTCGACGCTGTATCCCAATCCCTCCAAACGCTCCCGAGCTGCCTGACCGAGGGCCATGGGAACCATGGGGTCCATGCTGCCGTGGGCCTGGAAGATGGGTATCTCGTGGTTGGCGGGGCTGCGCTCTTCGTCCAGGTTGGCATCGCACGCGATGTAGGTGGAGAGGGCTACGATGCCGGCCAGTGCCTCTTGTGAACGCAAGCCCACGTGTAAAGCGATGGCGCCACCCTGGGAGAACCCGGCCAGCAGAATGCGCTCCGATGCGATGCCCCGCTTACGCTCGCGATCCACAAGGTGCTCGATACGTTCGGCCGACGCGCGTACGCCGGCCTCATCCACTCGCCGCTCGAAGTCCATGCCGAGGATGTCGTACCAGGCGGGCATCACCATGCCCCCGTTGACGGTTACCGGCATCGGCTCGGCGTGAGGGAACACGAAGCGTACCCCGTGACCTTTCTGCAGGCCGAGCTCGGGCACGATAGGGGGGAAGTCGTGGCCATCGGCTCCTAAGCCGTGCAACCAGATGATGGCGGCGTTGGCTTCGGCCTCTGGCTCTACTTCCACACAGTCCAGCAGTTGGGTCGTCATGGTCTTCCCACCCTACTCGCCGGAGCAGCTACTTGGCCAGTGGACCGTCGGCCTTCACGATGGCGGGCCAGTACTGCCCCTCACCCAAGCGCAGGATCTTCAGTACGTATCCCATGGAGGGGTTGTTCATCTGCATGTAGTAGCGGTAGTTGCAGGGACTCTTCCCCCGTGTGCTGCGCAGGGCGGCTCTCTCGGTGGGGAAGATCCTCGCGCAGGGCGCCACCAAGTCGGGACCACGGCTGGCCACGTACTCGGGGCTCACCTGCCGGCCCCATATGGTACTGGGGAAATCTCCACCGCTGATCTCACGGTCGGTGATGCCATAGGTGTCGAGCACTTCGTGCCGTGTGTAGTAGGGGATGATCCCACCCCACTCCAGGGCGATCAAAGAGCCCTCGGGCAGCAGGTCGTCCAGGGCCTCGCCGATCACTCGCGCTTCTTGATGATCGAAGAACTGCAGGTCCGGTAGGAGTTCCGCGCGCACATCTTGGTAGAGGGTTAGGGCTGCGGAACCCAGCAGGATGCCCAATAGGAGGACGCTAGCCCTGCGCTTGAAGGCCAGATGGGGCTCTAGATGTCCCCAAAGATTCCACGTCCCTTCCTGTGCCAGAAGGATCACCAGCGGGAGGACGTGGTAGAGGAATCGGTGGTTGGGCATCCAATCGCCGCCCACGAATCCGACGTAGGCAAGTTGGATGCCGACGGCCCATAGAAGGTAGCGACCCAGGTTGGAGACCCGACTCAGGGCCAAGGGCATCATGCACAAGGCGAGAAGCAGGGCACGATTTTCGAAGAACTCCCACACGTAGCTCAGCCCCTTGCGGATGCGGAACGGTGAGAAGTGGATCTTGGCATGGAACGAGTTGGGCAGCGCTGTGGGGTAGGTCGACAGGCGCCAAGCGTTGTACGCCACCAGTCCGAGGGCTACGGCGACGAGGGGCACGAGCAGTCCACGCCAGCCCCGTTTTACGAATAGGGGAAAGCCCGCGAGGATGCCCGCCAGGATGAACCCATCGAAGCGCGTGAGGGAGAGCGCCAGCAGGCTCAATACTAGGAGCACTCGGCCACCGGTTCGGTCTTGGGCTTTTCCGTGCAGAAGATAGAACGAGAGCGTGGCGAGGAATGAGAAGGCCGTGCTCTCCATGCCCGTCATGGGATAGGCGACGAATGCGATCTGCAGAGCCAGAAGCGCCGGAGCGACCAGAGCCTTAGCTGCGCTGTCCAGGGATGCGCGGCCCAATCGGTAGACAAGTACGAGAGTCAGGGCCTGGGCCACCAGGCTTACGCCCTGGGTGAACACGATCGGTTCGATGTTCAGCTTGAGGCCCAGCCACGCGACAATACACCAAAGAAAGTTGGTGTAGCCTTCTACAGGGTCGCCGGGATTGAAGACCAGTCCGTGGCCCTCGAACAGGTTGCGCGAATAGCGGAAGGAGATGAACGAGTCGTCGATCCACTGGGTTTGGCCGAGGGCGTAGACTGATACGCACAGCGCGCCCAAGACGATGGCCGCGAGGGTCAGTCGCGTCCAGGTCGGGTCAGCAGCGTGATCGGGTGAGGTGGAGGGCACGGAGATGCAGGTGGAGAGGGGGAGCTGGGCGGTGGGGTACGTTCCCTTATCGGCCTTCGGAGCCCTTCCCTGGCATCTCGACCGGATTCTTCAGCCAGTTTGGAGGGGTGGCCCCTGGCAGGCGTACCACCTCCATGAGGGTAGCGATGTACTCATCGTTCTCACCGGCGCTGAAGGGGCTGTAGAACTCCCAGACGGTCTCCCCCTCCGGGGTGACCTCCAGGGCGCGCCCGTAGTCGGACTCGGTGATCAGGGTGTTGCCGTTGGGCAGGCGCTGGGCCAGTCCGCAGGTCTCGGAGTAGAAGGGATCGGAGTCCGGGCCACGGTAGATGACGGTCTCCTCTTCGCTGGCCGGGTCAATCTCCAGGATCGCCGAGGCTTCTCGCGCTGGGTTGTTGTCAAAGACCAGGATGCGGCCGTTTTCCAGAACCGAGGGGTCATGTTGGAAGCGGTAGGACCCCGTGTGGGCCCAGACGATCTTCTCCTGCCTTGGATCGAGTACCGCGACCATGTGAGGCATGCGCATGGAGACCAGGAGGTTCCCGGCCATGAAGGCCGGGTTCGCGTCGGCCAGGGAGCCGTCCAGCAGTTCGACGGAGTTGGTGTGCAGCAGGGTGCCCTCGCGCCAGATCTTGCGGTCCCACATATCGCTGTCCGGGGAGTTCTCCAGGGCTTCCACCACGGAGATGCGCCGCACCAGCTTGCCTCGTGCATCGAGCAGGACGAGAAAGTCCTCAAGCACGGGGCGGCGCTTGTGCAGTCGCGCAATCACGTGCGCTTCGCGCGTCAGGACCCAGACACGTCCGTCCGGCAGGGGAGCCATGTCGTGGTGCGCGCGCTCGGTGCTGGCCCACATCAGCCTGGAGTCCTTGTCGATCTTGATAATCCCCAGGCCCTCGAAGATGGCGAGCAGGTCACCGTTGTCGAACAGGTGGGTGCGTCGCCAGAAGGAGCGGTGGTTGTGTTCGCCGGGGAAATCGGGGAAAGCCTCGTCGAAGGGCATGGCCCAGGTGTGCAGGACCACGCCCATGGAGTCGATGAGTTGGGCCTGTGCCGCGTGGGCCGAATTGACAAAGTTCAGGCCGGGCGCGATGCGCTCGGTGACGTGGCGTGTGACGCCACGCGGCACGTCTGTGCTGTGCTTGCCGTCTGCGTAGCCAAGGGCCTCGAGGGCCGTAATCTCTGCCTGCTGCTCCTCAGTCAACCCATCGTCGAAGCGATGGGTGCGGTAGGTGTGCCAGCGCCCCTCACCCGGTCCTCCGCGCTTCGGTACCGGATCGGGAGAGCTACCTCCTCCACACCCCGAGCAAAGAGCCACGGCGGCGAGCAGGGAGAGGCAGGGCAGCAAGTGGGGCGGGAACCACATGAATTCACTCTACCGTGTCATCCGGGGGGCTGAGACGATTGCCCGAACGAGAATCCCTCGGACTCGCTAGCTGGTCTGAGGTAGTGTGAACGAGTGTGCGCGGCGTGCCTATTTTTCTCTCATCCCCGGTATCCTGACCGTTAATGTCTGTCCTAATCCTTGCACGACGCATGGGCGTGGCCCTCCTTACCACGATTCTGGCTGGTGCTGGTGCATGGTGGTATCTGGAGTATGGGAGGGCAGAGGAGTCCACCATCGAGTTCGTGGACGACGGCTCGGAGTTTCGGGCTGCGCTGGAGGCCCGTGGCGCCTCGGGTGAGGAGACGCTCTCACCTTCGAGCCCCGCTGAGCTTGGGCGCGACTTCGCTCGGCGCTGGAGGAGGACCTGGAGTACAAGGATCTCCTCATCCTCTTCCCCCAGCTGAAAAGGAAGAAGGTGAACCGGATGCCGGGGGTTCACTACACACTTATTCCCAACAAGCGCTGGCCACGCAAGTTCGCCGAGCACCCAGAGGGAAAGTTCTTGCGTCGCACCAACTCGCTTGGGATTCGGGAGGATGCGAATCCGAGCGAGAC
>JAPKBO010000249.1 GCA_028823395.1 Planctomycetota bacterium
GCGACGGTGCGAGCGAGAGGCGCTTGCTCGAATGCCGCGGGCGTGGGGCCTGCATGAACTAGGTGAGCCCGCGCCCCGCGCAAAAAGCATGGGACACGGGCTCGGAGGAGAGAGATGAATTTCTTGTTAGAAGAGGGTCAAGTGCACGACAGGAGAACGAGCCACTCCCCCTCTTGCGCCCATATCCCGCACGCGCCATTGGAGCCAGAGTTCTAGGCCCACAAGTCCTGGATCAGAGGGCATATCCCGGTGCCAAGTCGCATACCCCTGCCCAGGCCCAGAGCCGTTGAGCACGAGACTTCCGCCCACCCGACTGAAACTCGGAATCGTGGCACTCGGTGCAGAGTTCGAAACTGTGACCAGAGCATTCGCTCCACCCAGTCCGTCATACACTCCAAGCTTCCAGTCCGGGTTGCCCACATGGGGAGGACTGAGGGCCACTACCTGAGGAGTAAATCCTCCAGATCCGGCACGAGCCTCTGCCTGCAAGATTTCGATAGGAGGGACTATGCGCTCAGTGGAAAGACTGGGGCGATCAAAGGGCGGCAATTCCGCAGCAGCACGGGGATCAGTTAGCCCATTGATCAAGAAATCCCGGAGGGCGGGCCGCACGTTCGGCGGCACATTTAGATTGTTGAGGATCGGGTCCTTGTTGGCGCCAAACTGGCCACCATCTGCATTGTAGAACGCCAAGAGAGAATTCAGATCGGGGATGGAAGGAGACCCGTTATGAAAGAGAGCTCCACCACGCAATCCAACGTTTCGCAGGCTCGGGGTTTTGAACCGACCGCGGTCCCCAAAGGCCCCGGTCACAGCCTGACGGCCCGAGTCCTCACTAATGGGACGCAGACCAAGGTTGTGATACTGATTGTCCGCAAAGAGATTGCCCCCGTGACAGGCATTGCAGCGTGATCCCTGACTGACGAAAGCCCCGAGGCCCACCTGCTGGCCTTGGCTTAGGGCCCCTTGGTTGCCACTTGTAAAAGAGTCCCAGGGGGTTTGATTGGGAACGAGGGTCCGCTGATAAGTAGCCAAGGCCAAGCCGATACGAACCGGCGTGATCTCATCTGTACCAAATGCAGCCTGGAACAGATCAGGGTAGGTCACTCCACCAGCCAAAGCCGAACTCAAGTCACCGGGCAAATTGAAGGCGACCGCAAGAGGCTCCACAGTTTCCAGCTTCGAAGTCACATCACTCCAACTGCGCCCATCATTGGCCATCTCGGCGCTCGACAGAATCGGACCCAGGGATTGGCTCTCCAAGGCTCCGCCGGAAGGAATCACAACATTGCCAGTCAAGGGATCCGTAAACTCCGAAGTGGCGCGCCCATCCCAGAATAGATCGCTGAAGTAGCTCCCCATCAGGTTGCTTGGCGTCGAACGATCGGTCACTTGCCGGTCATGGCCAAAAACTCCGTGGGGCTGGTAATCGCCGTTCGCATCCGTGCGTGCCACACCGAGGGACCCAAGAATGTCGTCGGGAGTCCCCAGCATCCCATCCACTCCTGGGTTGCGCATGCCGCCTTGATTGCGGGGGTCGCCCCCACCAGCAGCAGGTTGATGACAAGTGCCACAAGAAACCGTGCTATTCGAACTCAACTGTTCATCCCAGAAGAGCGCCTTACCCAGGATCGCCTTGGCGGGGGTGATTTGATTTTGAGGCGGAACCGGGGGCGGGCCGAGAGGCGGCGGCGGCCCCTGGGCAAGAGCACCAATGGTCAGCGTAAAGGCCAAGCCAGTGATCAAGGGCGCGAAGCGTGTGTGGGTGTTCTTCATCAGAATGAGGGTGAGGGTGCTTAGGTCGTAGTCCTGGGGGGGGGACATATCTATACCCATCGCACCTTACGCTTCCCTAAAGCTACATTAGACCGCCCATAGTGGCGGGCCAGACTCCGCTCATAACCAGCCTGGGACGAACTTTGGACTCTTCTTAGGCCCTACGTAAGGTCTAGAGCCCATTCTGTCCTGGGCCAGAAAACTGAATCGGGCCAAAAGACTCACGGCTCAGATTCAAGTCTCACTTGAAGCCTCGTTTCCCAGCGACTGCGCAAGTGCTTATTATTGGGCGCCCACCCCATGAATATCCTCCTCATTGAAGACGACCAGGCTCTAGCTCAGCAGGTCATCGCTCAGCTCAGCGAGCAGGAATACCGGGTGCGCTGGCTATCGGATGGGCAGAACGCACTGCACGAGGACCCGACGCCCTATGCCTTGATCGTGCTCGATCTCATGCTGCCGAAGGTAGACGGACTCGACATCCTTAAGGCGTATCGCGGCCGTTGTGATACGCCCATCTTGATCCTGTCCGCCAAACAGGACGCCACGATCAAAGTCAAAGCACTTCAACTTGGGGCCGATGACTACTTGACCAAACCGTTCTGGCCGGAAGAACTAACCGCTCGCATTGGCGCTCGCCTACGCCGCCCCATCCTGCAACGGGCCGGTGGCATTGAAATCGGTCGCTTGTTCGTGGACCTCACGGGCCACACTGCAAAAGTTGACGGAGAGGACATCCGACTGACCCGAGCGGAATGGGACTTACTCGCCGCCCTTGCCCGCCAAGCTGGGGCAGCCATTAGTCGAGAGGATCTAGTGGAAGCCACTCTTGATCCCAGCCGCGATGGAACCCTGCGCACCTTGGATGTACATGTGTCACGCCTACGCAAGAAACTAGGCCCCTGTTCGGATTACCTCTGCACGATTTGGGGCGTAGGCTACCGCTTGGAGGTTCCCAACCCATGAAGCTACGCCAACGTATGCTGGGCACATTGGTGCTCTTGGCCATTCCTATGATCGCTGGGGCAAACTGGACACGCTATCTCTTTGAGTGGCGCGAGCTGGAAAGAGGCCTCTTGAGCTTCGCTGAAATCGAGATGATCGAGCGCAACGGCTTGGAGCGCTGCGAAGCCAATCCGTCCGATTTCCCCTTGCCCCCGAGAGACCAGCCCGAACACCTCAGGCGCAGGCGGGAACGCCGCCCGCCCCCGCCAGCGGCGGCACCCCAGGGAAGCACCCCGCGCCTGCGTCTGGCAACCTATCGATCGGATTTCCAAAGCGACAACAACCGCACTCCCTCGTTTCCTGCAGACCTGCGCGCGGACCTTGAAAAGGGAGGTGAGACTTCTTCGGTGCTCATGGGCAAGGACGATTCCGTCTTTGCTTTGGGCTGGCGCACCCCTTGGCACGACGGTCCCGCAGCCATCATCCTGGTGACCACCCCGCACACCCCTGAGCTTTTCCGGATCCCCGTCCTCGCGGCGGTCAGCGCCCTGGCCGCTGCGCTCCTGGCAACGGTTTGGTTTGCCATGGGCCCTCTCATCGGTCGTACCCGCAAATTGGCCCATGCGGTGCAACGCAACGAAGAGCAAGGATCATTCAAAGACATCCCCGAAGAGGGATCCGACGAGCTGACGGATCTGGCCCATGCCTTCAACAGCTCCGGAGCCTCACTGCGCAAGGCAATGGACACCGCCACTCAAAAGGAAGCGGCACTACGCTCCTTTGTGGAGAACACGGCCCATGATGTGGGGACGCCCCTGACAGTCCTGCAGGGATACCTGGCCCGCATGGCCAAGGAAACCAACGGGGACAAGACCGTGCTGCAAGCCATGGAAGAGGCCCAGTACATCGGGGCCATGCTCGCCAACCTGTCCACAGTTGCCCGGCTCGAGGACATGGACACTCAACTGCGTCAGGACCGGGTGGATCTCAAAGCCCTCTGCTTGCGAGTCATGGCTCGGCACCAGACCGTCGCCGCAGAGAAAGAAATCACCCTCGAACACGGGCTGCCCCACGGAGAAGCGTTTGTCTTGGGCGAGATGACCCTTCTGGAACAAGCGCTCAGTAACCTGCTGCACAATGCCGTAAGACACGGAGAGACTGGAGGACACGCCACCCTGCACCTCCAACTTGGGCCATCGAGCGAGTTCAGCCTACGCGTCTTAGATGACGGGCCTGGTATCGATGCGGATACCTTGATGCACTTGACCGAGCGCCGTTGGCGGAGCGAGGAAGCCCGGAGGCGTCACCCCAATGGCCGCGGCTTAGGCCTTTCCATTGCTGAGGACGTGGCCGAACGGCATGGCTTCGAGCTCCGACTTGCCAAATCGGAAGCTGGCGGTTTGGAAGTCACCATCACCGGTGAGCTTGCCCCTTCCTAGGGTCCCTTTTTTACGCAGACCCCTTTTCTGGGCCTAGAGCGAGGAGCCGTC